>CANJCG010000023.1 GCA_947472655.1 Actinomycetota bacterium | reverse complement strand
TCAACCTCAGTAGCCACATTGAAGGCCACTTCCTTGAGCGGCATCGTGAGTGACAATCCCACCCAAGAACTGTCGAGAGTCGCCACGAACGATGCGAGTTCGTCTTCCTGCACTTCAATGGCGGTGTACACCCAGTCGAGCCCAAGCGCGACGTATGCAGCTCGATGAAGGGTCGGGCTCAGCGAATGGCTTATGGGTGAGCCAAGGACGGCCGCTTGTTGAGTCATCGCCTTAACCACGATTCTTAAGATAGTTCTGGAGTTCAGCTTTTGCCTTCAGAAACTTGTTGTAGTTTTTAGCGAATTTCGTTTCGCCGGTGTCCAAATTGACCGTTACGAAATACTTCCAAGGACCTTTTGCTGGATTCAAAGCGGCTTTGATCGCTTCCGCTCCCGGTGAGTTAATCGGCGTCTTGGGCAGTCCTGGGTTCACGTAGGTATTAAACGGAGTCTTGCTTCGCAGTTCATCCGCACTCAAACTGAGCTTGGTTATGCCTAGCCCGTAGGCGACGGTCGTGTCTAGTTGCAAGGGCATGCCGACTTCTAGTCGGTTATAAATAACTCTTGCGATTTTTGCGTAATCATTTGGGTGACCTTCAGCCTGTACAAGCGACGCCACTTTGATCACGTCATATGGGGTTTTACCCAAAGTAGTCGCGCTTGCCTCGAGGTTCATCTCTTTACTTGCTTGGTTAAAACGGCTGAATAGCATTTGTAAAGTCACATCAGATGTTTCATCACCTGCTAGGTCGTAGCTTGCGGGAAATAGAAAACCTTCAGCAATGCCATTTGCATATGCAGGTAGGCCTAAATTGCCTCCGCTATTCAATGAGTCAGTAAATGACTTCACCGGAATACTTGTGGCAGCACTCGCTTCCGCCAGGCTCTGATTTATGCGCAACCCTTCTGGCAAAACAAGGCGGCTATCGGCGCGAGACTTTGGATCGAGCATTAGCTCAACTGCGCCGGCTCCGCTCATCTCACTCAACATCGAGTAGCGACCTGGACCGATCGACTTCGACTTCGAATTTGCGTTCGCTGCATTAATGAAAGCCTCTGATGACGCGACAACGCCGGCGTCTTTTAGCGTGCTTGCAATACCCGAGATTGAATCACCACGCACAACAACCACTACCGCTTTACCCTGACCGGGGCCAGAGAAATCCGGCGCGCTTTTTGTTAAAAAAAACACAGCGATCAAAGCCGCGACGGCGAGTGCACTCGCGATGAAAATTCTCTGCTTACTCTTAGGCGTCATTGGCTTTTACTGCTCGCGGCATCAAGCACGGATTGCAATAGAACCACTGCAGATGCGCTATCAATGGCTGAGCGCGAATTCTTGATATTTCGCCCAGCCGCATGGAGCCCACGCTGCGCTTGAACGGTGGTGAGTCGCTCATCAATAAATTGAATGGGAATTGTTATGTGATCACTGAGTGTGTTCACCCAATCTCGGGCCATATCGGCGGAGGCTCCCTCAGTGCCATCCATGTTCAGCGGCAAGCCAACAATGACCTCAACCGCTTCGTATTCTTCAACGAGCAACGCGATAGTGCTGAAACTCTGTTCGCCGGCGGCTACAGCATCTAACGGCACCGCCAAAATCCCATGGAAATCGCTACGAGCGACTCCTATGCGGACCGTGCCCACGTCACAAGCCAACCGCACACCTTTGGGCATGTTCAGTTTGCGGCCTTTGTCGCGATAAGAGCCTTAACTGCAGCGACGGCCTCATCAACACCGTTGATATTAGAACCGCCCCCCTGGGCCATATCGGGTTTACCGCCGCCCCGACCATCTAGGCAAGCCAATGCTGCCTGGAGCATCTGGTTTGCTCCGAGGCCAAGTTCAACTGCTTTCTCATTGGCCGTCGCGATGGCAGAAACCTTGCCGTCTGCAATAAGCGTGCCAAACATGACGACGGGGATCTCTGGTCTATTACGACCCTTGGCCTTCATCACCAAGTCCCGCATTTGCGCTGCATCAATAGTCGTCGGGGCCTGGAAAATCCAGCATCGGATTGCGCCGATGTCTTCGCCGATACCGATGATGTCATCAAGGCTTGCGGTGAGTTGGGCCGCTTTGACCCGATCGAGATCTCGCTCAGCATTCTTCAAAGAATTAATGGTGCGTTCAATGCGCTCGGGCAGTTGATCGGCCGGCACCTTAAGCATATCGGTGAGTCGACTTACCAAGATGTGTTCCTTGGCTAGGAACTGATAGGCGTCGGCACCGACGAGTGCTTCTATTCGACGCACGCCCGCCCCGATGGAACCTTCACCCAGGAAAGTCACCACGCCGAGTTGACCAGAGCGCTGCGCATGAGTGCCGCCACACAGCTCGTGAGCCCAGTCGCCAACGGAGATAACCCGGACCGAGTCACCATACTTTTCGCCAAACAATGCCATCGCACCCATTTTGCGGGCTTGCTCTTGCGTCATGTTCTGCGCTGTCACAGCAAGATCCTCGAGAAGCATCTCGTTGACTTTGCCTTCAACTGTTTGCATCACTGTCGGCGAGATCGCTTTGGGGCTTGGAAAGTCGAATCGCAGACGTCCAGGGGCATTCTCCGAACCCATCTGGGTAGCAGTGTCACCAAGCTCTTCGCGGAAGGCGCGGTGAATCATGTGAGTGGCGGTATGCGCACGAGAAATTGCGCGGCGGCGATAGATATCTACATGCGCTTCTACTGAAAGGCCCTGTGTGAATTCACCGCGTTTCACTTCTGCTCTGTGCACAAATAATCCAGCAACTGGCATCTGCACGTCGTAAACATCTGCAACACAACCTGTGTTCGTGATGATGCGGCCTCGGTCACCAAGTTGGCCGCCCGATTCCGCATAAAACGGTGAACGATTGAGAATGATTTCAACGTGATCACCTTGGGCTGCAACCGCAATCGTTGCGCCTTCGCTCACTAAGCCGATGATGGTTGCCTCTGAGTCCACTTCGCTATAACCGGTGAATGCGGTGCGGCCACCGTGCTCAAGAATCTCGCGGTAAGCAGTGGATGTTGTTAATCCGCTCTTACGTTCACGAGCGTCTGCCTTAGCGCGTTCGCGCTGCTGACCCATGAGCGAACGAAAACCAACTTCGTCTACTTCCAAGCCCTGCTCTGCAGCCATTTCCAAAGTTAGATCGAAGGGGAAACCGAAAGTGTCGTGGAGCGTAAAGGCCTGCTCACCTGACACTGTTGTTCCACCACTGCTTCGAATTTTTGACGCGGCCGTATCAAAAATTGTGATTCCAGCTTTGAGCGTTTGAATGAATACACCCTCTTCAGCTACTGCAATTTGGCGAATGCGGTTGGCTTCATCGTTCAGTTCGGGATACTGCGGTGCCATGGTGAGCACCGTGGCATCGATCAGCTCACCCATCGTTGGATCTTGAGCCCCCAAGATACGCATGTTACGGATCACTCGTCGCATCAACCGACGAAGAACATAACCGCGTCCTTCGTTTCCAGGAAGTACGCCATCCCCGATCAAGAATGCGCATGTTCGAGCATGGTCCGCGATCACACGAAGGGCGACGTCGGACTTGTGGTCCTTACCGTATTTGGCGCCCGTTAATTCAGCAGCACGATCCAAAATACCTCTAGTGGTATCGATTTCGTAAATGTTGTCGACGCCTTGCAATAGCGCCGCCATGCGTTCAAGACCCATACCGGTATCAATGTTCTTCGCAGGTAGGTCGCCAATAATTGGGTAACCTTCTTTCCCTGGACCCTCTCCGCGAATATTTTGCATAAAGACCAGATTCCACACTTCGAGGTATCGATCCTCGTCTGCGACTGGTCCGCCGTCGCGACCATGATCTGGCCCTCGGTCGTAATAAATTTCAGAGCAAGGCCCACAAGGTCCGGGAACACCCATGGACCAGAAGTTATCTGCTTGACCACGACGCTGAATGCGATCCAGTGGAAGGCCAACCTTCTTATGCCAGATATCAATAGCTTCGTCGTCATCAAGATAAACGGTTGCCCAGAGTTTTTCTTCCGGAAAACCGTATCCACCATCACTGACCGATTTGGTCAGAAGTTCCCAGGCAAATGGAATTGCCTCTTCCTTGAAGTAATCACCAAAGGAAAAATTCCCTGCCATTTGGAAGAATGAAGCATGGCGAGTGGTCCGGCCCACTTCTTCAATATCAAGGGTGCGCACAACTTTTTGCACACTCGTGGCACGCGGATAAGGAGCAGGGGCTTCACCAAGAAAATACGGCTTAAACGGCACCATGCCAGCGTTCACAAAAAGCAAAGTTGGGTCATCGAGTAAGAGCGAGGCAGAAGGAACAACTTGGTGCCCGCGGTCAGCGTAAAAGCGAAGGAACCGACTGCGAATCTCAGCGGAATCCACGGTTATGCTCCTTCGCCATCAGAGGTGCGTTGCTGATGTAACCGATTTTCAACCATAGTTATCGCTGATTCCACAGTAGAAGCCGCATTCATAGCTACTTGTTGGACCGTGAGAACAACACCACGCTCACGTGATTCCTCGGCGAATTGCTGTCCGCGCTTGTAGGCATAGATGCCGCCGGCCGCGCCAACAGCCACCCAAAACATCCTGCGCATGACCAAGCTCCCTAACGTTGAGTACCTCAACCTTAACGGTCGCCCTTGCGAAGCTGCTCAAGCCTTTGCGCAATCCGACCCCAAGCCGCTTCAGCACCATGCTGGGTTGGTCGGTAGTACCGCACGCCCTGTAACTGCTCAGGCAGATAACTCTGTTCCGCGACAGCGTCTGGCAGGTCATGTGGGTAGATGTACCCCTGACCGTGACCGTGGGTTTCAGCACCTGGGTAATGCGCATCTCGTAGCCAGATGGGCACGGTGCCGACTCGACCTCGCTGCACGTCATTTCTGGCTTCCATGATCGCCGAGACGATTGCATTTGATTTAGGCGCCAAAGCCGCATGCACCGTGGCGTGGGCCAAAATAATTTGAGCCTCAGGCATCCCAACGATAGCTACCGACGTTGCTGCCGCCACTGCCGTTTGCAGCACCTGGGGATCAGCCATTCCGATGTCTTCACTGGCCAAAATCATCAAGCGCCTCGCAACAAATCTTGGGTCTTCGCCGGCTTCAAGCATCCGTGCTAAATAGTGCAGTGCTGCATCTGGGTCACTCCCGCGCACACTCTTGATGAAGGCGCTAATGACGTCGTAGTGCTGGTCACCGTCTTTGTCATAGCGCAAAGCAACATGCTGAACGGCTTGTTCCACGTGACAGAGCAGGATCTTCTTTGAATCGTCGGCCTGCGCGGCAATTACGGCTGCCTCTAAGGCAGTCAAACTGCGTCTAGCATCGCCAAGGCTTAAATGAATGAGATCAGCTAAGGCATCTTCGGCAATTTCATACTCAGCGTTAAATCCGCGTTCGTCTTGCAGGGCTCGATGCAGCAATGTTGCAATTGCCTGATCGGTCAACGGTTGCAGAGTCACCACAAGACTTCGTGAAAGCAAAGGTGAGATCACCGAGAAACTAGGATTCTCCGTAGTTGCGGCAATCAGAGTTACGACGCCATTTTCAACCGCAGGCAACAAAGCATCTTGTTGACTCTTGCTGAAGCGATGGACTTCATCGATGAACAGAACCGTTCCTTGTCCATGAATAGACGATCTGCTTCGGGCTGCTTCAATGACTTCGCGAAGTTCTTTAACACCCGACGTCACTGCGGAAAGTTGTGCAAACGCACGACCTGAAACTAATGACACCAATGTGGCCAGTGTTGTTTTTCCGGTTCCCGGTGGACCCCATAAAATTATCGAAATCGCTGAACCGCTGCCGGTCAGCAGATTCTGAAGCGGGGTACCCGGGCTCAGCGCTGCTTCTTGCCCAACCACATCATCAATGCTGATCGGGCGCATACGCACCGCGAGTGGTACCAGCCCCTGACCCTCATCGAACAGCGTCATTTTCGAGGCTTACGCCTTGACTGGGGTCACCTGCGGCTTTACAGGAAGGCCATCAATGAAAGCCTCCTTGCGCTGCTGAGGCGTGATTGGCGTCGGCGCACCGGTCAATGGATCTTGTCCGCCACCCGTCTTAGGAAAAGCGATCACATCACGAAGTGATGTTGCACCGGCAAGGAGCATGCAAATGCGATCCCAGCCAAGAGCAATGCCGCCGTGAGGTGGTGGTCCGAACTTGAATGCATCGAGTAAGAATCCGAATTTGTCATTAGCTTCGGTTTCGTCCATACCAAGCAATGCAAAGACGCGTTCTTGCACATCACCTTGATGGATACGGATAGACCCTCCACCGATTTCATTGCCGTTGCACACTATGTCGTAAGCCCAAGCGAGAGCTTGATCTGGTGCTTCCTCAAATTTATCGAGCCATTCGGTGTTTGGTGACGTAAATGGGTGGTGAACTGCGGTCCAATCACCTTCATCCGTCATCTCAAACATTGGAGCATCAATTACCCAAAGGAATGACCAGGTGCCTTCTTCGATAAGTTCCAAGCGCCGCGCAATTTCATCTCGCGTTGCGCCAAGCAGCGGACGAGCATCATTTGGCTTGCCGGCAGCGAAGAAAATGCAATCGCCTTTCTTCGCACCTGTTGCAGCAACGATGCCCGCGCGTTCTTGTTCGCTGATGTTCTTGGCTACAGGACCGCCTAATTCACCATCGGCATCTACCGTTACGTATGCAAGACCCTTTGCTCCGCGCTGCTTTGCCCACTCCTGCCACGCGTCAAAGGCACGACGTGCTTGGTCTGCGCCACCTGGCATGACAACAGCACCTACGTATTCAGATTGGAAGACCCGAAATGGCGTGTCTTTAAAGAAATCGGTGAGCTCAATGAGTTCCATGCCGTAGCGAAGATCCGGCTTATCGGATCCAAATCGGCGCATTGCCTCGTGGTATGTCATGCGAGGAATGTCACCGATGGTGTAACCCAAGATTCCCTGCCAAATCGCGCGCACTAACTCTTCACCGAGTTCCAAGATGTCTTCTTGTTCAACGAATGACATCTCGATATCAAGTTGAGTGAATTCAGGTTGGCGATCAGCACGGAAATCTTCATCACGGTAACAGCGAGCAATCTGGAAATAGCGCTCCATGCCGCCGACCATGAGCAACTGCTTAAACAACTGAGGCGACTGCGGAAGCGCGTACCAGTGACCAGGCTGTAACCGCACAGGAACCAAGAAGTCCCGAGCGCCTTCAGGTGTTGAACGCGTCAATGTCGGTGTTTCAATTTCTACGAAATCACGGTCAATGAGCAGATTGCGGGCAATCTGATTCAGTTTCGATCGCATCCTCAATACATCGCCCGCAGATTGACGACGAAGGTCTAGGTAGCGGTACTTCAACCGAACTTCATCGTTCACCGCGATTCGGTCGTCAATCGGAAATGGTAGCGGCGCTGAGACTGACAGAACTACGACTTCAGTAGACATCACTTCAATGGCGCCAGTTGGCAGTTCGGCGTTTTCATTGCCAACTGGTCGGATAGCAACAGTTCCCGTGATCTTGAGGCAGTACTCATCGCGTAGCCCATGAGCAATGTCTGCATCATGCACAACAACCTGCACAACACCAGAGGCATCGCGAAGATCCAAAAATGCAACACCCCCATGATCGCGGCGGCTGGCTACCCATCCTGCGAGTGTGACGGTTGCCCCGGCATCAGATGCCCGCAGTTTGCCCGCGTAGGCGGATCGAATCACGAGTGGATCCCTTCGTTTTTCTTTAGTCGTTGCGCCAGTAGCGGCTGCACACTTTCCCATGCCACAGTCTCTTGTTCGCCACTTGTCATGTCGCGAATAACAACTGTGCCGTCAGCTACCTCTTGATCGCCAACGATGAGCACCCAAGGCGCCTGGCTCTTATCGGCCGCCTTCATCGCACCCTTGAGCCCACGATCTCCGTAAGCCACATCAAATCGAACCCCGGCTGCCCGCAGTTCTCCGCCCAACGCGATCAGAGCTGATTTTGCATCATCGCCAATCGGCACTGCGAATACATCCACCAGCGGACCTGCACCTGGAGTAAGCCCTTCGGCCTCGCAAGCTAAAAGCGTGCGGTCTGTGCCAAGGCCCCAACCGATACCTGAAAGGTCTTGGCCACCAAGGGATGCCATCAGACCGTCGTAACGGCCACCGCCACCAATTCCAGATTGTGCACCCAATAAATGGTGTGTGAATTCGAATGCGGTGCGGGTGTAGTAGTCAAGGCCTCGTACCAACGATGGCGCTTCAGTCCATTCAACTTTAAGCAGACGTAGCGCAGTTCGAACATCGTCGTAGTGAGACTGGCAGGCGCCACAAAGGTGATTCACCATGTATGGGACGCCAGTAAGTTGTGTCTGCACACCTTCCCGCTTGTCATCCAGAACACGCAAGGGGTTAATCGCTGCCCTTTCACGAGTTGCATCATCCAATTCAAGATTTGCTAAGAAGTCTTGCAGTAGAACGCGGTAGGCAGGGCGACATTGTGCGCAACCAAGGGACGTTAGTTGCAGAGTGAATTGGGTTAATCCAAGCGAACGAAAACCTATGTCTGCCAATGAAATTACCTCGGCATCCAATGCTGGATCATCGGTGCCGATTGCTTCGAGCCCGACCTGCTGCAACTGACGGTAACGGCCATGTTGTGGACGCTCTGCGCGAAAAAATGCGCCAGCGTAGTACAACTTGACCGGCAGTTGGCCGCGGTCAAGGTTGTTTTCAATAACCATTCGCATGACCCCAGCAGTGCCCTCAGGGCGCAATGACAGTGAACGGCCACCACGATCTTCAAAGGTGTACATCTCTTTTGCTACAACATCAGTTGACTCTCCGACACCGCGAACATATAAAGCTGTGTCTTCAAAGACGGGAAGTTCCGCGTAACCGTAGCCAGCGCGACGCGCCGGCGCACTCAGTGCTTCGCGCACAGCGAGAAAAGTGGCGCTTCTGCCTGGGAAATATTCTGGAACGCCTTTTGGTGCTTGCAACTGCGCCACGGTTATAGACCTGTCCGTGCGGGAAAGTGCGGGCTATTTGGTTGCAGGAAGGGATTGGTGGCGCGCTCCTGCCCAATCGTGGTCTGCTGACCATGACCGGGGAGTACCACCATTGTGTCGTCGGCAGTGAGGACGATGCGCTCGAGTGAACGCTGCATCGCGGCCATATCGCCACCATCCAAATCGGTACGCCCAATACTTCCTGCGAAGAGCAGATCACCCGCAAACATAATCGGCGGCATTTCTGCATCGCCTAGTCGTTCAAAGACCACAGAACCCTGGGTGTGGCCAGGTGCGTGCCTTACTCGCATTTTTAGACCAGCCATGTCAAGAATTTCATCGTCAGTTATCAGACGGACATCTTCCGGCTCGGTTAATTCAAGCTCGCCTTTGGTCATCGCGAGCAGTGCATCACGGTTAGCTGCAATCGTTGAACCAGCCAGATCAGCCAATCTGCCGCGATCATCGGCGTGGATGAAGGCCGGAATACCAAAATCATGAGTGAGTGGTGCCACTGACCAAGCATGATCAATATGGCCGTGAGTGATGAGGACCGCGGCCGGACGAAGTTTGTTCTCACGAACAATGTCCATGACGCCGCCAATAGAGTCCTGGCCTGGATCAACGATGAGACACGGCTCCCCTGCACCAGGTGCTATCACGAAGCAATTGGTGCCCCAAGAGCCCGCTGGAAAACCCGCAACAATCACGCAGGTAACCCTAGCCTGCTTGCGCTGGCCTAATACACTCCATGGGTGTCGAATACCAATAAGCGTCAACGTGAACTCGCCCATGCCAAGTACGAGCGCCAACAGGCCCGCCGAAGCACTAAATATGACAATCGGCGACGGGTTCAGCAAATCACGGCGGCCGTGACCGTTGCCGTCCTAGTTTTGGGCACGGTCGGTTGGGTTTTGCTCAGCCATCAGTCCTCAACAACCGAAGCTAGCTCTGGCACATCTGACGTGGTTCAATCTGACTCTGGGCAACCCATCGCTGGACCAACGTTGAAGTGCCTTGGCTCAACCACAACCACGACGACACCTATGTCATTCAAGGTTGCTCCTAGGCCAGATGCCTCGATTGCCGCCGGTACCAAAATTGTGCTCGATACGAACTGCGGCCCAGTCGTGATTACGACTCAAGCGAAATCGGCGCCGGCTACCGTTGCCTCAGAAGTCTTTTTGGCCAAACAGGGCTACTACGACAAAACCCCGTGCCATCGCCTCACAACTAGCAGTATTTTCGTGCTGCAATGCGGCGATCCAACTGGAACCGGTTCTGGCGGACCTGGATACACCGTTCCCGACGAAAACCTGCCGACTGCTGCTGGTGTGAATTACCCGGCGGGCACTGTCGCTATGGCAAACGCCGGTCCCGGCACCTCAGGCTCACAATTCTTCCTCGTGTACAAGGACACCACGTTGCCGCCGAATTACACCATTTGGGGCACAGTTACTTCAGGACTTGATCTCGTTCAAGCAATTGCGAAAACCGGTGACGCCGGCGGCACCGGGGATGGCGCTCCGAACCAACCTGTCGTGATCGAACGGGCAACTGTGCGAGGCGCCTAGCCTCACCGGTAACGTTGGCCTTTCAACGGAAGGCACAATCATGACTGAGTCTTTGCCAGGCGCGATCCCTACGCCTGCAGCATTGCGACGCCCAAAGCCGGCTGCAGTTTCTGCAGCACCGACTGCGAGCGATCCAAGCAAGTTCGGCCGTGTTGATGCAGATGGCACGGTGGTGCTGTTTGCACCCGAGGGTGAGGTTGTCGTTGGGCAGTGGGTTGCTGGTCCGCCTGCTGAAGGTCTTGCCTTTTTCGGTCGCAAATATGACGACCTCGTTGTCGAACTTGATCTCACGTCCGCGCGACTTGCCGACGGTCATGCCAATGCTGAAGCTGCTGGTGTTGCCATCACTCATGTACGCGAAGCGGTGGCAGCACATTCATACGTTGGTGACACTCAGGTGCTTCTTACAAAGATCGCAGCCCTAGAAGCAGCAGTCGCTACAGCTAAGGCTGCCCAGCAGGCAGCAAAGGCTGCCCAAAAAGCGGCAGCGAATATTCAACGAGACGCATTAGCTATTGAGGCTGAGTCTTTGGCTGAGAGCACAGCGTGGAAGAGCACGAGCGAGCGTTTTGCTTCGATGATTGATGATTGGAAAGCTTTACCCCGGATGGATCGCACTTCCGAGCAGGAAATTTGGAAACGCATCAGTGCAGCACGAGCAACCTTCGATAAGCGTCGACGTGCGCATTTCACCGAAGTGGAATCCCAGCGCAAAGATGCAACTTCTAAAAAACGCGAGTTAATTACCAGAGCAGAAGCGCTCTCAACCTCAACTGACTTTGTGAATACTTCAAAGAAGTTGCGTGACCTTATGCAGGAATGGAAGGTTGCTCCCCGCACTTCGAAGCGGGACGAAGACAAGTTGTGGAAGCGCTTCAAAGCTGCTCAGGACACCTTTTTCGCCAATCGCATCGCTATAGAAACAGCTGCCGAGGACGAACTCAAAGTCAATATCCCCGCCAAAGAAGCACTGGTTGTTGAAGCGGAGTCCATCACAGTTACAACCGACCTCAAGCTAGCTAAAACAACGTTGCGATCTATTCAAGACCGCTGGGACAAGGCAGGCGAACTTCCTAAATCAGACCGTGATCGCTTGGAGCGGCGTCTTAAGAAGGTTGAAGACTCCATTCGTAACGAAGAATCAAACAGCTGGAAGCGCAGCAATCCTGAGGTGCGTGCTCGCGCGGAATCAACGGCGAATGCTTTTGCTGACGGACTCGCGAAATTAGAAGGGCAATTTGCTGCTGCAACAGCAGCAGGTAAGACTTCAGAAATTGCAAAACTCGAGGCAACAATCGCTGCTACCCGCGCTCTTTTGGATGCCGCATCCTCTGCGGCAAAGGAATTCAAAAGCTAATTCGCCGTTGTTAAACACGATACGCGTCGTACACGCCTTCGACATTTCGAACCGCTTTGAGCACTGACCCCAGGTGCTTTGGATCGGCCATTTCGAAAGTGAATCGTGACATTGCGATGCGATCCCGCGTCGTCGTGACAGATGCGCTCAGAATATTCACGTGAGTATCCGACAATGCACGAGTCATATCAGACAGCAATCGCGCGCGATCAAGCGCTTCGATTTGGATATTCACGAGAAAGACACTGCTCGATGTCGGAGACCAGGACACGTCAACAATTCGATCGGGCTGTTCTTGAAGCCCCGGCACATTGATGCAGTCTCCCCGATGAACCGAAACGCCACTGCCTCGCGTAACAAATCCTAGAATCTCATCGCCAGGAACTGGGGTACAGCACTTTGCTAACTTCACCCAGACATCATCACTGCCATTAACCATGACACCTACGTCATTTGAACTCCGAGTGTCACGACTGGCGGCTCGAGTGGGAGTGAGTGCTTCAGCCGCATCGTCAGCGGCTTGGTCGACACCACCCGCAGAATCGATGAGGCGCTGAATAACGGATGCGGCACTGATTTTACTTTCACCAACCGCTGCATAAAGACCTGTGATATCGGTGTGATGAAGTTCAATTGCGATCGCGTTTAAGGATTGGGTATTCATCATGCGCTGCAAAGGTAATCCTTGCTTACGCATGGCGCGAACGATTGCGTCCTTGCCCTGTTCTACTGCCTCGTCACGGCGCGCATGGGAGAACCAAGCCTTGATCTTGCTCTTTGCTCGCGCCGATGCGACGAAACTCAACCAATCTCGACTCGGGCCTGCTGATTCTGCTTTAGACGTGAAAATCTCAATAACATCACCATTAGTCAGCGCCGATTCAAGCGGAACCAATTTACCGTTGACCCTGGCACCCACACATCGATGCCCAACCTCTGTGTGAACCGTGTAGGCGAAGTCGACGGGCGTGGCCCCCGTTGGCAGTGCAATGACATCACCTTTAGGGGTGAAGACAAAGACTTCAGATGAACCCAGGTCGTAGCGAAGTTGATCCATGAACTCATCAGGATCTTCCGTCTCTTTTTGCCACTCAACCAATTGCCGCAACCAAGCAAAGTCATCGATCTTTTGCTGATTGTTCTTGTCTCCGCCTTGCTTGTATCGCCAATGCGCGGCGACTCCAAACTCGGATGCATTGTGCATGTCATACGTTCGAATCTGAATCTCGACCGGCTTGCCACCAGGGCCGATCACCGTGGTGTGTAGTGATTGATACATGTTGAACTTAGGCATTGCGATGAAATCCTTGAAACGTCCAGACATCGGACTCCACTTTGCGTGGATTGCGCCTAGAACTCCGTAGCAATCACGCATATCCTCAACGAGAATTCGTAGGCCAACGAGATCGTATATGTCAGCGAAATCACGTCCGCGCACAATCATCTTTTGATACACGGAGTAGTAATGCTTTGGTCGCCCAGTTACGGTGCATTTGATTTTATGGGCGCGAAGATCAGATTCGATATCCGAAATCACTTCATCTAGATACATATCGCGTTGTGGTGAGCGCTCTCCCACGAGCCGAACTATTTCTTCGTACATCTTTGGATACAACGTGGCAAAGGCTAAATCTTCGAGTTCCCACTTGACCGCGTTCATCCCAAGCCTATGTGCCAGAGGAGCATAGATTTCTAATGTTTCCCTAGCTTTGATCTGCTGTGATTCCTCGCTCATGAATCGCAAGGTGCGCATGTTGTGGAGTCGGTCAGCTAGCTTGATCATCAACACTCGAATGTCGCGGGCCATCGCAACAACCATTTTGCGCACTGTTTCCGAAGTCGAGGCTTCGCCATATTTCACTTTGTCGAGCTTGGTCACTCCATCAACAAGTGCTGCTACTTCGTCTCCGAAATCTTCCCGAAGTGAGTCCAGCGAGTAGCCGGTGTCTTCTACAGTGTCGTGCAACAGCGCCGCGGCAAGGGTTGTGCCGCCCATTCCAAGATCAGCCAGAATTTCAGCTACTGCAACAGGGTGTGTGATGTAGGCATCCCCACTTCGCCTCCGCTGTTCACGATGCAGGTAAGCCGCAGTCTCATAGGCCCGTTCAACCAAACGCGCGTCAGCTTTGGGATGGTACTTGCGAAGGGTGCGAAGGAGCCGATCAAGTTCGGGATGTTGATGCTTTGAGCCACCGAAAATTGCAATCCGAGAGCGAAGTTTCTGAGTATCAGGCATGACAACGACAGGAGCTGTCGTTAGCTCCGTGGGAAGCGGGGCTTCCTGGCTCACGTCGCACCTCACATCGGGGATAGGCCAAGTCTAAGGCGATCAAGACTTAAGAAGCGAAACCACCGGTACGCCACGCTCATCACAGCGGTCTCTGCCTTTGAGAAAGCCTATTTCCAGGATCACGACCAGTGCCACGATCTCTGCCCCTGTTTGGCGCACAAGATCGATGCACGCCCCGGCTGTACCGCCAGTAGCCAGGACGTCATCAACGATCACCACCCGGCGACCCACACCTAAAGCATCTTGATGAAGTTCGAGAGTGGCGGTGCCATATTCCAGCTCGTATTCCAAAGCAAAAACTTCAGGAGGCAACTTGCCTGGCTTGCGAGCCGTGATAAACCCAGCTCCCCTACTGGCCGCTAATGCCGCGCCATATGGGAATCCACGAGCTTCTATGCCGACAACTTCATCGACTTGCTGGTCGTTAAGTTCTCTGTTGATCTCGGCTATCACTGCGCCAAAGGCCTTGCCGTCAGCCATGAGACCAGTGAGGTCCTGAAACTTCACCCCAGGAATCGGCCAATCGTCAATCAATCGAATGCGCGACCGTAAGAGCTGTTCAATTTCTGGCAGCATTGCTAATTCTTCGGACGCTTTGAACGAGGCAACTTCTTAGGTTGCTGTCGTTGACCGGCATCTTCCAACGTGGTGATTATTTGACCGGACGAATCGGTGTCAACGCCAGCCACGTCAGCCTTTTTCGCTGCCTGACCTCGGCGGGCATAAACGCGACTACTCAAAGCGATCATTGCGGGCTGCTTTTCTTTGAGTTGCACTAAGAATGGTGTTGCGACGAAAATTGATGAATAGGCACCAGAAGCCATACCTATGGCCAATGCCACTGCCAGATCAAGCAAGGTGCCAGCTCCAAGGAGTCCGGCACCAACAACAATAATTGCAAGCACTGGGAGCAAGGCCACAATCGACGTGTTGATACTTCGTACCAATGTCTGATTGACCGCTAAGTTGGCAGCCTCACTGTAGGTGAGCATGGATTGCCCAGTGATATTTCTCGTGTTCTCCTTGACCTTGTCGAATACGACAACAGTGTCATAGAGCGAGAAACCAAGAATCGTTAAAATCCCGATCACTGTTGCGGGTGTCACCTCTAGACCGAAAAGCGAATAAAGACCTACTGTGATAATTAAGTCGTGTGCAAGTGCAATTAGTCCTGCAGCTGCCATTCGCCATTCGAAGTAGATTGACATAAATAAGGCGACCAGGATCAAGAACACCACAAGGCCTTGCAACGCCTTCTTACTGATCTCGCTACCCCAGGTTGGTCCTACTACCTGAATCTTGATCTGATCAACCGAGACGCCACATGTTTTTGCAAGCGATTGAGCCAACACGGTACTTTCAGCCGTGGAAATTGGTTCCGTTTGTACACGAATCGTGCCATTGCCTGAAACCGTGACGATGGCTTGAGATTCGGTTTTAGTTTCAGCTACCGTTCGTGCCTGCTCAACCGAACATGTGGCATTAGGAATACTAAAGTCCGCGCCCCCTCGGAATTCGATACCTAAATTCAGTCCTCGGATTAAGAGAGACCCAATAGCCACAAGCAAGATGCATGAAGAAACTACGTACCACGTCTTTCGCCGTCCGACAACATTGAAGGAAGCTTTTCCGCTATATAGACGCTGACCTAAACCAGTGAGTCGGCTCATGACGACACCTCCTCTTGAGATTCTTTGGCTTTTCGTCGACGTGAGGCAATCGTTTCCGTCACTCCAACGGGGTTTGACCTGCTCAGCTTTTGAGTGTCAAGCCCAGTCCAGCGTGAACCAGCCTGAAGCAACCTGCTGCGTCCAAGAAGCACAGTGATTGGATACGTGAATAAGAAGGCAACCGCAACGTCAATGACGGTGGTGAGACCAAGAACGAACGCGAAGCCGCGGACACCACCGACCGAAAGCATGTAAAGAACCACAGCTGCAAGAAGCGAGATGAAGTCTGCTGCTAGCAAGGTTCGCCTGGCACGAATCCAGCCAGACTCGCAAGCTTGACGGAATGAGCGTCCATCACGCATCTCATCGCGAATTCTCTCGAAGTAGACGATGAACGAATCCGCCGTGATTCCGATCGCGACAATCGCACCTGCGACACCAGCCAAGGTGAGTGTGAGCCCAATCGCCTTACTCATGACGACAAAGGTCAAGTAGGTCACACCTGCCGCGATTACCAAGGAGAAGATCGCTACCAAACCAAGCACTCGGTAATACAGCAGCAGGTAAATCATGACCAAACCCAAACCGAGCAGTCCAGCAATGATTCCAGCACGCAACTGATCTCCACCGACTGTCGCTGACACCGAAGTGATGTCAACAGCTTCCAAAGTCACCGGAAGAGCACCGTATTTCAAGACGTTAGCAAGATCGTTAGCTGCTTCAGCATTGAAGTTTCCTTCGATCTGTGCAGTTCCACCAATGATGGGTTCGTTGAATCGTGGCGCGGAACTTACGACTCCATCAAGCACAATCGCGAAAGCGTTACACGGTGATGCGCCACCCGTTGAACAGTCAGGAAGTTTTGAGAGTGTGGTTGACGCTTCTGCAAGTGCACTTGCGCCCTCTGAGTCAAAGCCAAGGTTTACTACCCAACCGACGCCGTTTTGCGGAAGTGCAGCAGTCGCACTGGTGACATTGGTGCCCTTGATAAAGGCAGGTTGCAGGACGTACTTAGCCGCTCCATCTTTCGTACACGTTCCTAACCACAACGTTGGATCATCAGGTGTGCCACCGGAATACGAAGCTGGATTTGTACAGTCGAGAGCCACTACGGCCTTTTGGAAAACCGCGTCTAGGGCGGCAGCCTGTACTGGCCTGGTGCCCTTGACTTCGCCTTTAGCGACCGTGGCTGTTGGTGGAAGAACGGTGTACACCGGTCGGAAATCAAGGAGCGCTGTTCTCTGCACTAGATCTACGAGTCTTTCTGGGCTGGCGCCCGGGACAGACACCACTATGGCGGCCCCAGCGCCACTGCCCTGAGTTGT
>CANJCG010000022.1 GCA_947472655.1 Actinomycetota bacterium | reverse complement strand
CGCCGCCAGCGTTCGTCCTGAGCCAGGATCAAACTCTCCATAAATGAATTGTTGTGAAACTGGCAGACAGAGCTGACTTGCTCTAATTAGTTCTGTACTACCAAAGGAATCCGTCTGGTTTTGATCATTACTGATCAACCCCAGAACGGGGTATTGGCATTGACATGTAACACGCTGTTGAGTTCTCAAGGTACGGACGCGCACCAATAACAAAAGCTTTCGCTCGTTTTTGGGGCAACATTCCTAACTTACTTGTTTTGCTTAACTGCGTCAAATTACCGTTTCCGGTCTTTTCCTTAGTTAAACAACTGCTTCACGATGAACCGGCCTAGCTTGGCGCAAACAGTGCAAGAAACACTCAGCGGCTTGGTGTCCGTTTCTCCCTCGCGGGCATGGCGAACACTATGCCATCGCTACTGCAGGGTCAAATCGGGGTCGGGTACGGGATAAATCATCCCGAAACCACCTCAATTCCCCCTACGTTCTTCTTGCCTCGACGAAGCACTAACCATCTGCCATATAAGAGGTTTTCAGTTGTTGGGCGCCAGGTTTCGTCTGTGATGCGTTCGTTGTTCACGTAGGCACCACCTTCGTCGATTGTCCGACGAGCCGCGGACTTACTCGTCACTAAACCGCAACGCACCAGCA
Organism: Actinomycetota bacterium; assembly: GCA_947472655.1. Taxonomy (GTDB): domain Bacteria; phylum Actinomycetota; class Actinomycetes; order S36-B12; family S36-B12; genus UBA11398. The sequence goes on along the minus strand of CANJCG010000022.1, from coordinate 16,583 downwards.
AATCCGAGATGCCTGGGAGCTCACCCTCGACGATTTCGCTGCTCTCGACTTGACCGTATGAGGCCTGCTGCAATGAGGCAGACAGCACCGCTTCAGAGAGAACTCCTAGCTCCCCTTGGCCAAACAGGGCCTTGCCAGCAGCCTCAGCACCCTCTCGCTCCTGGCGGCCGTGTACGAGCTCAGTGAGTTCAATAGCCAAGGCGCGTTGCGCCGCACGTTCGTGAGGGCGCTCGAGGGTCACTGCCAAAAGTTCAGTTATCTCTTCTTCGCCCTTGAAACTGAACGTGCGCAACAACTTCGGGATGTCGCGATCATCGGCATTAAGCCAAAATTGGAAGAATTCATAGGGGCTCGTGAGCGTAGGATCAAGCCAGATGGTGCCTGACTCAGTCTTGCCGAACTTTGTTCCATCCGCCTTAGTTATAAGAGGAGTCGTCAAGGCATAGACCGAAGCCTGCTCCGTGCGGCGGATCAGATCCACGCCTGCGGTGATGTTGCCCCACTGGTCAGAACCACCCGTCTGGAGCACGCATCCATAACGGCGGAACAGCTCTAGGTAGTCGTAGGACTGCAGTAGTTGGTAGCTGAACTCCGTGTACGAGATGCCATCTTTCGCCAACCGAGCGGCAACTGCCTCACGATCAAGCATGCGATTCACACTGAAGTGCTTACCAATGTCTCTTAAGAACTCTAGGACAGAAATATCCTTAATCCAGTCGTAGTTATTGACCACGATGGCGGCGTTAGGTCCGTCAAAATCATAAAAACGCTCGAGTTGAGCTCGGATTCGACCAACCCACTCCTGCACGATCTCCTGCGAATTGAGGTTGCGCTCCCCTGCCATCTTGGGATCACCTATCAGGCCCGTTGCCCCGCCGACCAACGCCAATGGTCGGTGACCAGCCTGCTGAAACCGGCGAACAGTCAAAATCTGAGCCAGATTGCCTAGGTGCAGGCTTGCAGCGGTGGGATCAAAGCCGCAATACAGGGTCATCGACCCCGATGAAAGTGCCTCGTGCAATGCCCCAAGGTCAGTACTTTGCGCAATCTGTTCCCGCCACAGCAGTTCTTCGATGATGTCCACAGGAGCATCTTTACGCACTGGGATCAACTTTGTGCATGTGGCTCAACTTTGCGGGCTGAGAGTCGATGTTCATCAAGGTGTCCACAACTGCCTACTCGCCGGTAGTTTCGCCCCCTCCTGAGCTCAACCCCAGACTAAAACCCAGACTTAAATCCCAGCCTAAAAAGCCTGACTAAGAAACCCAGCGCTTTCGCTCAACGGCAATCATCGCGTCGAGTGCTTTGAGCTGCTCAGTCACACGAACGGGTGCCGTGCCGCCAAACGCGTCTCGTGAATTCAATGAACCCTCGACAGACAACACCGAGCGCACTGCTGGTTTCAAATGAGGGCTGATCTCGACGAGGTCAGCATCCGACAAGTCCCATAACTCGATTCCCTGTGATTCAGCACGCTGAACGCATGCGCCTGCGACTTCATGAGCAATTCGAAAAGCCACACCTTCGCGCACTAACCATTCGGCGATATCTGTTGCCAGTGCAAAGCCCTCGGGCGCACTCTTCGCCATTAGTTCAGTGTTGAACTTCAGGGTTTGGATCATGCCTGTCATCGCCGGAAGCACAAGCAACAGTTGTTCAACTGTGTCAAAAACTGGCTCTTTGTCTTCTTGTAAATCACGGTTATATGCAAATGGCAATCCCTTGAGAGTCGCCAATAAGCCTGTGAGATTTCCAATTAAGCGACCGGATTTACCGCGTGCAAGCTCCGCCACATCTGGATTCTTTTTTTGCGGCATGATCGATGACCCTGTTGACCAAGCATCATCAAGTTGCGCCCACTGAAATTCACGCGAGGTCATCAAGATGACTTCTTCGCCAATCCGTGAAAGGTGCACACCAATCATTGCTGCGACAAAAAGAAACTCTGCGACCCAATCACGATCGCTCACCGCATCAATCGAGTTTGCTAAGGCTTCATCGAACCCTAAATCTTTTGCAACGCTTTGTGGATTCAAGCCAAGCGATGATCCAGCCAATGCACCCGCGCCAAGTGGTGAACGAGCACTCCTTTTATCCCAGTCTGCTAGCCGCTCAAGATCACGACCGAGCGCGTGAACATGCTTTGCAAGTTCGTGCCCGAAAGACACTGGCTGCGCGTGTTGTAAATGCGTAAAGCCAGGTGAAGTCGTATGAACATGCGCTTTAGCTTGAACTAAGAAAGCTTCTTGCAACTCAATGACATCATGAGCGATGTACCTGACTTGGTCGCGCAAATACAACCGAAAATCGGTTGATACTTGATCATTGCGGCTACGACCAGCCCGCAATTTCCCACCTAGCTCTCCTAGTTTGAGCATCAAGTTACGTTCTATGGCTGTGTGTACATCTTCATCTTGCACGTCTGGCACAACAGCACCCGAACGAACTTCAAGATTGAGTTCAGTCAAGGCTTTTGTCACTTGGTCAAGTTCCTGCGTTGTCAATAAATTTGCTGCATGCAAAACTTTTGCGTGAGCCTGTGTTTGCTCAATGTCGTACGGCGCCAAACGCCAATCAAAATGAACAGACCGACTGAGTGCCGCCATTGCATCTGAAGGTCCATCGGCAAAGCGTCCGCCCCAGAGCCGGGTTGGTTGTGCTTCAGTCACGACGTTCTCCTTTGGTTTGTATGCATATCAACACTTTCAGATCGTCTATCAGCGAGTTGAAGTAGGTTGTCGCAGAATTCTTTCGCGGCCTCGTCGGTGCGCAACACGACCATAATCGTGTCGTCACCAGCTACGGTGCCAACAATCTGATCAAAATGCGCTCGATCCAAATATCCGGCTAAGTAATGTGCTGCTCCTGGCGGAGTACGCAGAACTGCAATGTTTTGGGCGGCATCTGCGCCCACGAGCACTTCAGTCACGACTCGACTGATGCTGGTCGGCACTGCCAGATGCGTCACGACAGGGCTGCGTGAAATCACATATCTCGATCCCAGCACTGCATCGTGTTGCTTAACAGCACCAAGCGTTTCCAAATCTCTGCTTAACGTTGCTTGCGTAACATCCATACCTTCAGAAGCAAGGGCCGAGCGCAACTGTTCTTGCGATTGAATCGATCCATGTTCAATGAGCGCTTCAATTCGCGATCGTCTTGCAGCCATTGTGCGTGGAGCGGCCATGACCTACGTGCCCAATTCTTGAAAGGCGCGGCCCCAACGTTGAATAACTTCATCCACATCCGCGGTTGGAAGATTCAACGGCGGCGCCAGCCTGATGGCATTTGGCGCAACTGCGTTTGTCAGCAGCCCATGAGAGCGCAATTTAAGTTCGACATCACTACTGGACAAGCCTTCCAGCACTGCAGCAAGAAGTAGGCCCTCGCCGCGTACCGAACTCACGAAACCGTTCGACGCGGCCGGCAGCTCACTCGCTAAACGTTTACTCACTTCTTGTACGTGCCCAAGTAACCCTTCCTTCTCAATAACGTCTAGAACAGTGAGAGCCGCACGAGCCGAAATGGGATTTCCACCAAATGTTGATCCGTGCGATCCAGGCGTAAAGAGTTCAGCCGCCTCACCAAAGGCGACTAAGGCACCTATTGGCAGCCCCCCACCTAACCCCTTGGCAAGGGTTACTACATCCGGGACGACATTGTGACTTTGATAGGCAAACCATTGCCCAGTGCGACCAATGCCCGTTTGTACCTCATCGACAATGAGCAAGGCACCGTACTTGTCGCAATCGGCTCGAGCTGAAGCCAGATAACCAGTTGGCGCAACGATCACGCCGCCTTCGCCTTGAATCGGCTCAAGAAAAACAGCGGCTGTATCGGGTGTTACGGCAGACGACAAGGCAGCGGTATCGCCAAACGGCACGACGGTCACTTCGCCGGGAAGCGGACGAAATGGATCCTGCTTAGCCGGTTGAGCCGTAAGCGCCAGTGAACCCATCGTGCGTCCATGAAAGCCACCTGCTGCTACGACGACATGCGTGCGACCGGTGAGTCGACTGAGTTTAAAAGCGGCTTCATTGGCTTCTGCACCAGAATTACAAAAAAACACTCGCGAACCAATCGGGGCTTGGCTCAATTCAAGAAGCCGTTCAGCTAAAAGAAGTCCCGGCTCGGTTGCATACAGATTGCTTGTGTGACCAATCGTGTTGAGCTGATCGGTAATTGCCTGCACAAAGGCTGGATGGCCGTGACCCAATGCATTCACAGCAATGCCTGCGATGAGGTCGATGTATTCGTTTCCAGAGTCATCCCAAACTCGGGAACCCTTGCCTTGCACTAAAAGCAACGGCGGTCGACCGTAATTCTTCATCATGCTGGTATCCCAGCGATCACTCCAGTTCATGACTTCCTCGGATAGACCATCGTGCCGATACCGTCATTGGTGAATACCTCCAGGAGCACTGAGTGTTCAACCCGACCATCAATCACGTGAGCTTGTGGCACACCACCATCGATTGCCCGCACGCAAGCTTCCATTTTTGGAACCATTCCTGATTCAAGGGACGGCAACAGCGCGCGTAATTCTTCAACATCAATTTGCCGAATGATGGAGTCTTTATCTGGCCAATTCGCGTAGAGGCCTTCGACGTCAGTGAGCACAACAAACTTCGCTGCGCCTAAGGCCTGGGCCAGGGCGGCGGCTGCCGTGTCAGCATTGACGTTGTAAACCATTCCCTCAACATCTCGCGCAACAGTTGACACCACCGGGATGAATCCGTCATCAAGAAGTTTGATGACAAAATCTGGGCGCACATCGACGACATCGCCTACCTGCCCAATGTTGATTGCAGCCCCGTCAACAATTGCATCCCTGCGCTCGGCAATGAATGTGTGCGCGTCTTCTCCAGACATACCTACAGCAAATGGACCATGGTCATTGATTAATCCAACGAGCTCACGCTGAACTTGGCCGACTAACACCATTGCAACGATGTCCATGACTTCAGGTGTCGTCACCCGAAGACCACCCTTGAATTCAGACTCAACACCTAGCTTTGCCAGCATTTCAGTTATCTGTGGACCGCCGCCGTGAACAACTACAGGGCGCAAACCAGCCAAACGCATGAAGACAATATCTTCGGCAAAACTTGCCTTCAGCGCATCGTCGGTCATCGCATTTCCGCCGTACTTCACTACGACAGTTGCCCCATGAAAACGCTCAAGCCACGGTAGGGCCTCAGCGAGAACTGCAGCCTTTGATGAGGCCTGGTTTACATCAGTCATTGTTGCCTCTCAAGTGGAATATGCGGAGTTTTCATGGACGTAATCGGCAGTGAGGTCATTGGTCCAAATAGTGGCCTCAGCACTGCCAGCACGCAGCAGCACTCTGATCTCAACCTCACGCTCAGCAAGACTCACCAGCGATCGGTCATCACCCAATCCACCGTTACGGCAGACCCAAACACCATTCATCGCAACGTCGACCTGGTCTGGCTCGAACATCGCTTGCGTTGTGCCTGCTGCAGAAAGAACCCGGCCCCAGTTTGGATCTTCACCGTGAATCGCGCATTTCAATAAGTTACTTCGTGCGATTGCGCGAGCCACAAGAAGCGCATCCTGTGTAGATAATGCTTGCTCGACAACAATCTTGATGTCCTTAGACGCGCCTTCGGCATCGTGAATCAATTGCTGTGCAAGATCTCCGCAAACTTGAGTAAGTACGTCAGTGAAGATCTGAGCATCGGGAGCAAAGCCACTTGCACCACTGGCCATCAGGAGCACTGTGTCATTTGTTGACATACATCCGTCTGAGTCAATTCGATCAAAACTCATTGCAGTTGCGGACTTAAGAGCACTTTCAGCAAGTTCAGCATCGATAACGGCATCGGTGGTGACGACCACAAGCATTGTGGCTAATGCCGGTGCCAACATGCCCGCGCCCTTTGCCATGCCGCCAACAGTGAAGCCTGCCTCTGTGACCACACATTTCTTGGGCACCGTGTCAGTAGTCATGATTGCCAGCGCTGCATCGTCACCCCCATTTTCTGATAATGAAAGTGTGGCTTCCGCTATTCCTGCCAGAAGTTTTTCCATCGGCAAACGCTCACCGATCAACCCTGTAGAACACACAGCTATTTCCCCGGCGCCAACTTCCGTACCAAGCGCGGAAAGTTTCTCTGCTACATATTCTGCAGTGTGGTGAGTGTCTGCAAAACCAACAGCACCAGTGCAGGCGTTAGCGCCGCCTGCATTGAGGACTACTGAACGAATGCATTGATCAAGGAGAACCTGCTGCGACCAAAGGACCGGGGCGGCCTTAAATCTATTACTCGTGAAGACCCCGGCAGCGGTATACATCGGACCTTGGTTCACAACAAGAGCCACATCGTGATTACCTGACTTCTTAAGCCCAGCCTTCACTCCTGACGCGATAAAACCTTGTGCTGCAGTAACACTCACGGCGCAACTCCGTTCACTGTCAGTCCTAGGTTCTCGGGGAAACCGAGTATGAGATTGGCATTTTGCAATGCCTGTCCAGCTGCTCCTTTGCCCAGGTTGTCGATTGCACTCATCACAACAACCCGCCCAACATGTTCATCAAAACTCAGTTGCAGGTGAGCGCTGTTTGATGCAAAAACCGAAGAAGTCTGTGGTTGCACGCCTTCGGGTAGCAGCGTGACAAACGGCTCGTTTGCGTATGCGTGAGCGAGGGCACCTCGAAGTTGCTCGTAGGACACGCCTTGCTTTACTCGCGCACTGCAGGTCGCAAGAATTCCGCGGGTCATCGGAGCCAGCAGGGGGGTAAAAGACAATGAGACATCTCCACCTGCAGCCCGAGACAAAGACTGCTCCATTTCAGGCGTGTGTTGATGCAAGCCCCCGACTTTATAAGCATTCATCGATCCCATGACCTGCGTCGCCAAAAGTGAATCCGTGGGTTTACGACCAGCTCCAGAGGTTCCTGAAGCTGCTACAACGCTGACATCTGATCTCTCAATGAGATTCGCGCTGAAGAGTGGAGCCAGAGCTAGTGCCACAGAGGTTGGGTAACAACCTGGGTTTGCTACTTGACGTGCCTGTGTAACTTTCTCCCTATTGCCGTCTAACTCGGGCAATCCATACACCCAGGTACCTGCATGGGGAAGTTTGTAGAACTCTTCCCACGACGCAGCGCTTGCCAATCGAAAATCTGCACCCAGGTCGACCACCGCAACCGATGTCGGCAACTGCAACGCCAATGCCGCACTCTCGCCATGCGGTAATGCCAAGAAAGTCAGATCTGCATCCCCAAGGGCGGCCACGGTCGTTGAGTCAAAATTGCGATCAGCTAACTGCACCAAATTCGGGTGCACATCAATAATGCGATCCCCGGCTTTGCCCCCAGCTGCAATACAGCCGAGCTCAATTTCCGGATGGTTTAACAGTAAACGCAGAAGTTCTCCGCCGGCATAGCCTGAGGCACCAGCAACGCTAATCTTGACCATGGCCCTAGTATACGCATACATGCATATTTATGCATAATATGACTCAGGCGCCGCGCAGTGTCGCCCCATGGCGAGTAATCGCCATCTGAATTGCCGCTTCGCGGGAAGCCGCGATCTCTGAGGCGTCCAAGGTGCGGTCGTGAGCCCTAAAACGCAAGGCAAAGGCCAAGGAGCGAGATCCAACTGGCACTTGCTGCCCGCGGTAGACGTCGAAAAGACGCGCTGACTCCAACAACTCCCCTGCTCCATCAACAATTGCTTGCTGGACCTGTGCCGTAGGAATCTCATCCATCACGATGAGCGCAATGTCTTCCTTGGCCACAGGCTGGGCTGATACCGAGGGGGCCTTTCGTGCCTGTGGGCTGTGTTGCACCAGAACATCAAAATCTAACTCGAGTGCACATGCGCGGACCGGTAGCCCCAAAGTCTCAATGACACGAGGATGAAGCTCTCCGGCGGTGCCCACTTGCTGATCGCCGATACACAGCCGTGCACATCGGCCAGGATGAAATGACGAGTCATTGCCGGTTGTGACGGTGAGTGCAACGCCAGCCACATCTGCAATGACCCGAGCAATTTCAATGGCATCTGACCATTCATATCTACGAGCAGGTCCAGACCAGGTTTGCAATTGTTGGTTTCCAGAAAGTAAGACTGCTAAAGACGATGCCTGTTGTGGAAGCATCGCATTCAACGCGCTCCATTCATCTTCACTTGGCCGTTGAGTAACGCTGGGGCGAGCTACGAGGGTCCCCAGCCCGCTTCGGACCACCGAGCCCAGCTCAAAAATGAAGAAGTCATCATTGCCCCGACTTAAGTTTCGTCGTGCTGCAGCGATAAGTCCCGGCAACAGTGACGCTCGAACGTAAGGTTGTTCATCGTTGAGGGGGTTGGCCAACCTCACCTTTGAACGGCGGTCATCGTCAGCTTCCAGTCGCAGTGCATCGAACTCAGCCTCACCCACAAACGGGTAATTGAGAACTTCAACACCACCACGTGCAGCCAGGGTCATCCCTACTCTGCGCCGAAGCCTTTGACTCAAACTCAAACCGTGGCCCACTGCTGATGTCGGAAGGGTTGATGGAACTTCGTCATAGCCCACGAGGCGAATAACTTCCTCAACCAAATTCACAGCATCAGTGATGTCTGAGCGCCAACTGGGTACTTCAACCTGAAGCAATTCGGTGGACGCATCGATTTCGCAGCCGATGGCATGCAACAAATCAATGACGGTTGATTGTGGGATTTCCATGCCAGCAATCGCGCCGGGTTCACTGGCTTTGAGAGCTATAACCGTAGGTGCATAAGGTGCTTCAACAGCAGTCATCCCCACGTAATCACCACCACCGAACTCCAGCAGCAATGCAGTTGCACGTGCTGACGCATACGGAGCCAGAACTCGATCAACACCACGCTCAAAGCGCCGGGATGCTTCTGAGGAAAGTTTGTGCCGCCTAGCCATTCGAGCTATAGCGCCATCATCGAAGTGCGCTGCTTCTAAAGCGATAGACGTGGTGTCATCGTCGATCTCAGTTGCGAATCCACCCATAGTTCCTGCAAGGCCAATTGGGCCGCGATCATCAAGGATGACGAGATCATCAGAGCTGAGATTGCGGACCACATGGTCAAGGGTTTCTAGTGTGGTGCCTTCAGCAGCATGACCAGCACGAATCGATCCCTGCAACTTATCGATATCAAATGCATGAAGAGGTTGACCAAGTTCCAACATCACATAGTTCGTGACATCAACAGCCAATGACACTGGGCGCATTCCGCTTGCTACTAAGCGCTTGGTCATCCAACTTGGCGACTCCGCCTTTGGATTAAAACCACGAATCGTGCGCACTGTGAACAGCGCACATCCGGTTTCATCGTCTGACGCGCACTGAATTGGCTTACTGGTTGCAGCTGGCGCAGGTAGATCAGCTAACGCAAGCCCAGGATCCGCAAAGACAACTCCATAGGCGATCGAGAGTTCGCGAGCAATTCCGCGAATGGAAAGTGCGTATCCACGATCAGGGGTTACGGCAATATCAAGAATCTCTTCTCCGACACCAACGATCGGTTTCGCATCAATACCTATGCCGAAATTGGGCGACAAGATAATGATTCCGTCGTGATCATCGCCGAGCCCTAATTCACTTGCCGAGCAGATCATGCCGTCAGAAACTTTTCCGTATGTTTCGCGTTGGGCAATCTTAAAACCACCTGGCAGCTCTGTGCCCGGCAAGGCAACAACCACTAAGTCACCTTGATAAAAGTTGCGGGCACCACAGATGACTCCGCGAATGCCACCATTGTCTGCACCAACGTCAACTTGACACCAACGAATCGGCTTCTTAAATTCCGTCAACTCTTCGATGCTGACAACTTTGCCAACTACGAGTGGACCGACCACTCCGGCGCCAAGACATTCGACCGTCTCTACTTCTAGCCCAGCATAAATAAGTTTCTCAGCTATCGCCCGACCATCTTGATCCGCTGGAATTTCCACGAATTCACGTAGCCACGACACTGGCGCGCGCATCAGGACTCCAGCCCAAAAGCGCGAGTGAAGCGAATATCGCCCTCGACCATGTCGCGCATGTCAGTTACCCCGTTACGGAACATCAACGTTCGCTCAATTCCCATACCAAAGGCGAAACCGCGGTAACGCTCAGAGTCGATGCCTACTGCTCGCAGGACTCTTGGATTAACCATGCCGCAACCACCCCACTCAATCCAACCTTCGCTGCCACAAGTTCGGCAAGGCTTCTCTGGGTGGTTTATCGATTCACCTCTGCACACGAAGCATTGCAAATCGATCTCAGCACTCGGTTCAGTAAATGGAAAATATGATGGACGAAGGCGAGTGCGAATACCTTCTCCGAACATTGATTGAGCGAAGTGATCCAAGGTGCCTTTCAGGTCAGCCATCGTCAGACCAACGTCAACCGCAAGCCCTTCAACCTGGTGAAACACAGGTGTATGGGTTGCATCAAGTTCATCAGTGCGAAATACGCGGCCAGGAGCAACGACGTAAATCGGCACTTCACGATCAAGCATGGCGCGGATCTGGATCGGCGAAGTCTGCGTGCGCAGCACTACTCCGCTCTCAGGAGACTCGACATAAAACGTATCTTGCATTGTTCGCGCCGGATGATCAGGTGGCACATTAAGGGCATCGAAATTCACCCAATCAGCCTCGACCTCCGGTCCCTCGGCAACGTCATAACCCATCGCGATAAAAACATCGCAGATTCGCTCCATCAAGGTGGTGAGCGGGTGACGGCCACCGAGAGCTGTACGGTCAACTGGAAGCGTCACATCGACGGTTTCCTGCGTCAGAACCGCACTGTCGCGTGCGTCCTGTAGTTCGCTCTCACGCAGATCAAGAGCCTCTTTAATTTGTCCACGGGCAATGCCCATGCGCTTGCCGGCCTCCGCTTTAGCGGCTGGGGGCAGCGCACCAATTTCTCTGTTAGCAAGCGATAACGGTGATCGATCACCAGCGTGAGCTAGGCGAACCTCTTTGAGAGTAACGAGGTCGCTGGCCGCACGGATGGCAAGCAGTGCTTCGGACACGACGAAGTCAACAGACTCCGCGCTCAGCGCAGATACCTGCTTAGGATCAAATGAAGTATTCGGACCAGACATCAGGCGCCGAGTATGTCACGTTATGGCTCTCGCAAGCTGGAGCCATCCTCAACGAATCACTCGCCGAGGATCTCCTGCACCAATAGGGAGGCGGCAATATCAAGGTCGCCCACACCATGAAGAACCAAATCTGGGTGCTCAGGAGCTTCATAGTCTTGCCCGGCACCCGTCATGTTAGGCAGGTTCCCAGCAGTAGCCTTGGCATAGAGGCCCTTGGGGTCCCGTTCTGCGCAAACCTCAACAGGAGTGTCGATATAGACCTCAAGGAAATCGCCTGCGTCGAACAACTCTTTCGCCGCGCGTCGATCTGATCGAAATGGTGAAACCAATGCCACAAAGACCACAACGCCTGCATCCATCATTAGCTTGGCAACTTCAGCAACTCGACGAACATTCTCCGCACGATCCTCAGGAGTGAAGCCCAGATCCTTATTAAGACCCATGCGCACGTTGTCGCCATCGAGAACGTAGGTGTGTACCCCGAGGGCATGCAACTTGCGCACCGCAGCATCAGAAATTGTCGACTTGCCTGACCCAGGAAGTCCGGTGAGCCACAGGACTCTGCCTTGGTGACCCATCAGCACTTCACGTGCTTCTCGGTTCACGTCGTAGTTATGAGCGACGACATTGAAGGCTCGACGCATCGCGTGGCGGGTTAAGCCAGCCGCAACGGTGTCAGCAGTCACTCGGTCCACGAGCAGAAAGCCACCGGTATCGCGCGAAATTGCATAGGGATCCATTGGGAGTGGTCGGTCAGTTGCAATTTCAACTCGACCGATTTCGTTCATTTCCAGAACTCGGGCTGCATGTTCTTGCCCCGTGACAACATCGAGTCGGTTACGCACATTTGTAACCGTCGCTGGGACTGATCTTGAGCCAGACACCAACAGATACGAACGACCATGCGCTAAAGGCTCTTCACTGAGCCACACCATGTCAACAGAGAATCGATCTGCTGGCTGTAATTGATCATCACCGGAAATGACATCACCTCGAGTTACGTCAACTTCGTGATCGAGAGTCAGTGTTACCGCCTGTCCAGCAACAGCTATTTCAAGATCACCGTCGTAGGTGACAATGCGATCAACAATTGCTGGGCGCCCTGAATCAGCCACGACGATCGAGTCGCCTGGCTTCACTGATCCTGACACCACTGTTCCCGCGTAACCACGGAAGTTTCCTTCAGCGCGCACAACATACTGAACTGGGAACCTGAATGGCCCTTCTTCTGGATCCGCACCGGGTTGCCACTGAGCTAATGCTTCAAGCAAGGTCGGGCCGTGATACCACTTCATGGAATCGCTGGCCTTAGTGACGTTGTCGCCAGTAAAAGCACTCATTGGGATGGCAATTACTTCTTCGACGTCAAGCCGGGCAGCCGACGTACGGACAGTTCCAACAATTTCTTCGAATGTCGCGTGATCAAAATTAACAAGATCCATTTTGTTCACAGCGATGATCACAGTTTTGACACCCATAAGCGCACAAACAGTGAGGTGGCGATGAGTTTGAGGGCGGACTCCGCGCGCAGCATCAACGAGGAGCACCGCAACATCGCCATTGGATGCCGCGACTGCCATATTGCGCGTGTATTGCTCGTGTCCCGGTGCATCAGCGATCAAAACGCGACGACCATTAGGCAAATTCATGTGACGGTAAGCCACGTCAATTGTGATGCCTTGCTCGCGTTCTGCTTCGAGTCCATCGGTCAAAAGGGAATAGTCAACTTCTCCAACAGGAATGGTTGATCCACCTCGGCGCGTGCGCTTGGCATACTCGAGTTGATCGATTGGAACGCTTTCAGTTTCAACGAGCAAGCGGCCAATCAGGGTGGACTTGCCGTCGTCTACTGAGCCGCACGTAACAAGGTGAAGTACTGGTGTGATGGTGGACATTTAGAAGTAACCCTCCGCCTTCTTGGCTTCCATCGAACCGCCACCTTCACCATCGATCAATCGACCGGCGCGTTCTGAAATTCTAGATATTTCCATTTCGGTAATGAGATCGTCGATGTTGTCAGCCTCTGACTCCACAGCCCCCGTAAGTGGATAACAGCCCAATGTGCGAAAACGCACAGACCGCATTTCAACTACCTCACCATCGCGAAGCGGAAAGCGCTCATCATCAACCATGATCAAAGCGCCATCGCGCTCAACTACCGGACGTGGTTTTGAGTAGTACAGGCTCGGGATTGCAATATTTTCACGACGGATGTAGCGCCAAACATCCAGCTCAGTCCAGTTAGAAAGCGGGAACACCCGCATCGACTGACCCTCAGCTAAAGAAGTGTTGGCCGTGCGCCAAAACTCAGGACGCTGTTTACGCGGCTCCCAGCGGTGTCCTGGCTCCCGCAGGGAAAAAACCCGCTCTTTGGCACGACTGCGCTCTTCATCGCGACGGGCGCCACCAATCGCGGCATCAAAGCCGTACTTATCGATGCCCTCACGCAGCGCAACTGTTTTCATAATTCGGGTGTACTCATGAGTGCCGTGTGTGAACGGGCTGACGTTATCCGCGACCCCTTGCGCATTTGTTGAAATTTTCATATCAAGTCCGAGCTCTGCGACCCGCTGATCACGAAAAGCGATCATTTCCTTGAACTTCCACGTCGTGTCCACATGCATCACCGGGAATGGAATCGATGCCGGCGCAAAAGCCTTCAGCGCTAAATGAAGCAAGACTGAAGAGTCCTTGCCGATGCTGTAGAGCAATACTGGATTGCGAAACGCGGCAGCAGTCTCGCGGTAAATGTGGATAGCTTCTGCCTCGAGTGCATCGAGAACTGCTTCATAGGGAACGTTGGTCATGCTTCAGACATCACTTCCTGGCCGTATTCATCATCTTGTGCAAACGCCATAGTGCCGTCGCCAAATTTTGGATTCTTACCTTGCTGCGCTAACGCCGCTGCACGCGCAGCGCGTTTGGCTTCAGCCTGACCCTGCGACTCAGCAATAAATGCTGGTTCTAGGTCGGGTGCTTGGCTATCTACATGAGGGTGCCGAGATGCGATCCACTCATCAAGTTGTGGACCAGACTCAAGTGAGGTGATCAGGCAGTAGCGCGGCTTATTCCCTGGGTGCCAAACTGCGTGATACAGGCGTTGCGTATCGATCACGACCTGCGCACCTGCCGGCAGTGGTACCCGCGTTTCGGTTGCGGGGTCATCTTTGTCTTCGCGCAGCACCATCACAGAATCTTGGTCATCCGTAAGATTAAAGAAAGCCCGAACAATCCAGCCAGTGCCTTCGGGGTTGAGGCGATTGTTATCGTCTCGATGCAGATTGTAGATCGCATCGGCGTATGTATTTGGCTGCAGTTCAATCACCCGACAGCGCCCGATATTTGCTTCAAATTCTTTTGCGCGCTGGGTCAGGATCGGCGCAATCGCAACATTCTCATCCACCCAAACACCATCTTTATCGGTCTTGGGCGGTGTGTGATTCCAGAAGCCATCGCATTCCATATCGCCATAGGCACTGGCCAGCGGAGCGAATCGCGTATCCCCCGAAGACTTCCAGTCAACGTAGACCAAGTTGTCCCACTCACGAGGATCTGCACTCTGATCGTATGAATCAACAATGACGAAGCCAGTTTCACTGAGGATAGGAAGCTTTAGGTACGACATGGCACACCCTTTCGCATCGAGTTATCTCAGTTTCCCATGCAAGCGCGCTGCATCGGCGTACAGACATACGGCCGCTGCAGCAGCTACGTTGAGAGATTCCGCACGCCCATAGAGCGGAATACGTACCTGCACATCGGCCATCGCCCGGGCTTCTTGGCTCACGCCAGGTGCTTCAGCCCCAAAAATCCAGCAGATTGACTGTGTCTTCGGTACTGAACTTAACCAGTCAAAGACATCCAATGCAGCATCACCAGTTGCAACTGCGAACACCATGCGAGAAGGATGAATACCGGCACGAACTTGGTCCAGCGAAACCTCTGTGACGATCGGCAAGTGGAAGAGGGAACCGGCACTTGACCGCACACATTTACCGTTGGTGGGATCCACCGAACCTGCGGTGAAAGCGATTCCTGCCGCCCCGGCAGCGTCGGCCGTGCGAATAATCGTTCCTGCATTGCCCGGGTCGCTCACCCCGTCAAGTAGTACTGAAGGTTTCCCGCCGCCACCGAAGACCACATCAAGCTCCGCGGACTCCCACCGACAGACTGCGACGACCCCTTGTGGCGTGTCAGTTTCAGCGATAGCCCGCATAACACGTTCACTCACGTAGGTGACCGGAACCTGCGTTGCTATCTCCATGGATTCAAGCGAGAGACCTTCAGTCACAAAGACCTCGTGAAGTAACGGAGTGTGTGCCGCCTCTCGAACTGCTTGTGGCCCTTCAACAAGGAAAAGGCCGGCATCACGCCGGCCTTTCCTTGAGTGCAGGTGTCGAACGGCGACGACCCGGTCCGAACTCCGGGACGTCAGCGTCACACGATTGTTGTACAACGTTACGCAGAAACCGGGATGTGAGCCTTTGCTATGCCCACGAGGGTGGCAAAGGTTGCTGGGTCATTCACTGCGAGCTCAGCGAGCATGCGGCGATCAACCTGAATGTTGGCTTCCTTAAGTCCCTGGATGAAGCGGTTGTACGTCATTCCATTGGCCCGAGAAGCAGCATTGATGCGCTGAATCCACAGACGTCGGAAATCGCCCTTACGCGTGCGACGATCCGCGTACGCGTAAACCATGGAGTGAGTGACCTGCTCCTTGGCCTTGCGATACAAGCGTGAACGTTGACCGCGGTAACCACTTGCGCGCTCGAGAATTTCGCGGCGCTTCTTATGGGCGTTTACCGCCCGCTTTACACGTGCCATTTCATTGCTCCTGAACCGTTATGCCGCACTTCGCGACGAAATCATTGGGAAAAGACGACTAGCGACCGAGCATTTTCTTTACTCGGGCAGCATCACCAGGGGCAAGAACCTTGTCGCCCTCAAGACGGCGAGCTCGTCGTGATGACTTACTTTCCATCAAGTGACGACGGCCTGCCTGCTCGTGCGTAATCTTTCCGGTACCTGTGACCTTGAAGCGCTTCTTGGCGCCACTGTGGGTCTTCTGCTTTGGCATGTCGATCCTTTGCTTGTTGTTCGGAATCTTTGGGGTGCGGATACTGCTTAGGCTTCAGCGTCTACGTCTAGGCTGGGCAACTCTGCAAAGTCGCTTTCAACAGGATTTGGCTTAACTACATCTGCCTTGCGGCGATGTGGGGCGAGAACCATGATCATGTTTCGGCCATCTTGTTTTGGAGAAGCCTCGACGAATCCAACTTCAGTCACATCTTCAGCAAGGCGTCCAAGTAGACGAATCCCTAGTTCTGGACGACTCTGCTCGCGTCCGCGGAACATGATCGTGATCTTGACCTTGTCTCCCGCTTTCAAGAACCGCTCGACGTGACCTTTTTTGGTCTCATAATCGTGCTGATCAATCTTTGGACGGAGTTTCATTTCCTTGATGATGGTGTGCGTCTGGTTACGACGTGATTCACGTTCTTT
>CANJCG010000021.1 GCA_947472655.1 Actinomycetota bacterium | reverse complement strand
ATTCCGGTAAACATTGTCACTGCGGTTTCCGCTGCAGTATGGATTATTGGTCTATTTGTGTGGGCTGCGAATCAATCGAAGGCACATCACGCCAAGTAACGGTGCAAGCACGAGCAACATCAGATCTGATAGATATTGGATAGCGCCAATAAAGTTTGAGTAGCTCAAAACTAATTGAAGCAACAACACCACTGACAACCACAGTGCCGCCCGAGATTGCAGCGCTGCGAGAGCCCCAATCGCTGGAATGAGGAAAATTAGGCGATAGTCAAAACTTGGGCCTACGAGATAAGCAACGAGAAAAGCTCCTGAGCTGCCAAGGAAAAGCGCGGAACTCGCACGATTTGATCTCAGCTCCGAACAAAGCAATGTGACCACATGAGCGGGTGCAGAACCTCGGCTGGCAATGAATTGCATGGCAAACCACACGAGAAGGAAAGCCACCCACCCAAGAATTTTGAATGCGGTGGCGCTTAATCCAGTGCTTGTGTGACTTTCGAAGAGAAACGGGAGGAGGGCACTTCCGAAAGAAGCTCCATCGAGTTGCGGAGTTTTCTCTGAGATATAGCGAAGGTCGCTTATGGAAAGGGCGACACCGAAGGCCGAAAGCAAGATGAAGAGAGTGAGCACTTTCGTGCGTTTCTCCTTGTCTAGCAGGAGAGCTAGCCCGGATCCAATCGGGAAGAGTTTCAAAGTGGTAGCTATTGCGAGTGCCACTGCTCCCGAGTAGCGATGGGTGAATGCAACGAGCACTAATCCAAGTGACATGAAGGCAAAGACAAGTAGATCGATATTTCCGCGCTGAGCAGCAAGAAAAACTGGAGGAGTCACCGAGGCAAGGGTGAGCGTCACCAGTAGCTTCCAGGAAGAATGTGTTGACTGCAGGAGCGAGCCCGTGAGAACGACTAGCCCAAGGAGGAATGCCAAGATGAAAACGCCAGCGAGCCAGGTAGTGGCGTCACTTGTGATTCCAAGTCTGGCGAACCCTTATGCCCAAAAACTTGGATAGTTGTACATCGCCATCGATGGATCGCATGGCACTGATGCGATATTCCAACTTGGATCTACTGAGGCGCATTCTGCTGCGGTAGTGATGACGCGCAAATCGCCGAAGTTACTGCCATTTGCCGGGACGCCGATAACTGACCACTTATTGGTGACCCCAGCCATCAGAATGATCAGACCCGAGATAGCAGCTGGAATACATGAATGCCATTGCTTCCGCGTCGCCTTCTTCATATTGCGAGAGTCTACGACGGTAATCTGAGCCATATGAAAATCTACGTTCAACTGGGCGAGGCACCGTTACCGGTTGATGAGCGTGTGCGCTACCGAGCCGGGTTTAAAGATTTCGTGACAGCATCAAATCGACCTGAAGACACGCGCGTAGTTCTTGTTGAACCAAACCCGGAAGTTATTCCACGACTTGAAGCCATGTGGGCTGAATGGGGTCAGGTCGAAATCATCAATGCCCATATCGATTTCAAAGAAGGCACCGAAAGCTCAGTCTTCTACTCAAGCAACGACGTAAGTCGATTCCCGGAAGTGTTTTCTCCTGACTCGGAATATGTCCGCAGATTCTTTCCTCATGGTGAATTGCACGAGGTTAATATCCCGACAGTCGCATGCGTTGATTTCCTCAATGATTTAGAAGGGGGCGCATCTTTAGATGCACTTTCAATGGACTTGCGTAGCGGGAGTCTCGAAGGTTTTCAGAATACAAACTGGAGAACAGTCCCTGTTAAGACAGTAATCCTGACTACAGATGGACTTAGACAATCTGATCTAACGGTGATTGCGAAGCTTATGGTTTCAGAGGGCTTTTCAGCAGCGGGGCGATCCTTTGGCGATGCTAAAACCGGAATGACATTCAGTCATGCGCACTCATTCAGAGAGACGCTGAACTTCGCGGCAGCTCAACAGCGAGTTAATTTTGGTGCGATTATTGCAAGGTTTCAAGAATACAAATCGAATCACAGTGATCGCACAAATGGACTTAGTGAAATCGACAGGCATGAGATTGAAGACTTGATCAGAATAATTGAAGACAATCATTTTGAGTTAGAGCCAATAAAACATATTGACGATTCCGAAATCCTGATGCTTGCAAGAGAATGCTACGAAATTCATGGCTATTGGCCAATCTCCTTTTCATATCCCCGGCTTGATCTCTTTTTCAACAAGCAGCCAGAATTTGTATTGAGCCCAATTACCCCTGGTTTCCCGTATTCATTTGACGATGAGCGTGAGTACATCGAAACCTATGGAAATTCACGCTTGGCACTAACACACCGTAAAGCCGGTTGGGATTGTTTTCGACACCTAGAAATTATTGCTAGCGGTTCTGTCCCTGTTATGGCTGATATTTCTGAAGTTCCCAAGTTCTCAATGGTGCACTATCCAAAGTCAGCTATGAATCGTATTTTGAAGAATGTTTATTCAGGAGTCGGGATTCCTATCAATGAAACGAGAAATGCATTTCAAGATTTCTTAAGAAAGAATCTGACTAGTCGCTCCATGGCGGAGTATGTATTGGCACAAACAGGTTACCCGAGCATTCAACGCGTACTCTTTGTTGACGAGAACTTAGATGAATCCTCAGACTATCTCAGCGTGATGACACTCATTGGTCTTAAGCAAATACTTGGGAGTGATTGCGATGTGCTTTTTCCAGTGGATTACATATACAAAGACACATCTGTTGAGACGAGTGAAATGTATGGACGAGGTTTTGGCTACACGAAAGTTCTAGATCCACAAGATCGCGGTAGTAGAGAGTCGAAAAGAGCGCAGCCCAAAGATGATCTCGGTGACCTTGAAGCTCAATACGATCTTGTTGTCATAGGTAGCATCGCGCGAAATTACGAGTTTGCCCAGAATCTCTTGGCGCAAATGAGTCCCGAGCGCACAGTGTGGATTCATGGTGAGGATAGGCCACCTAGTGCAGGTGAGTTACAGGAAATGAAAAAGACGGGTACTCATCTTTTTATTCGGTCAATTGAAGCCTGAGTGCGACAACTTCAAATTCAAGTTCGACAACTCATCTGAATCCTGTAAGCCTGCTGTAGGGTGATCTTTCGTTCTTGCATAACAAATTTGGGAGAGACATGTCTGTTGGTATTTGGGCATTAATCCGTGCCAAGTTGAGTGCATTCGTGGCACCTCTCATTTCGCGCACACAAAGCACAGCCAGAGTTCGTGTTTTGGCGAAACCATCAAATAAGTTACCCGTGGGAATGAGTGCGAGGCGCCTAAACGCCCTTGCCAGTGAGATGCGGGTCTGTGAAAACTACCTGGAAGTTGGAGTTGCACAAGGCTTGACTCTTGAGCAGATCAAAGTGCTACATCGGTGGGGAGTAGATCCAACACCTCAGTTTAATACCGACAAATTGCCGAAAGGGTTGAAGTTCTATTCTCAAGATTCTGATAGCTTTTTTAATGAACTTCAAGCCTCGCAAAAGTTTAATTTGGTTTTCCTCGATGGACTTCATCAATGGCAGCAAACTTATCGCGATCTGATTAATGTACTTCGCCACTCGGATAAGGAAACAATTATTGTTATTGATGACGTGGTTCCGGATGATGAGCTGGCTGCATTTCCGGATTGGGATCAGGCGTTGCTCATGAAAGATGCAGCAGGAATCACCGATGGGCGCTGGCAAGGCGATGTATTTAAGGTGATTCTGGCAATAGCGCAGGGTCATCCTGAACTCGGATTTTGCACTGTCACAACACACAAGCCAGACGATAACCCGCAGGCGATCGTCTGGATTAAAGACAAGTCTGTGACCACATTTACAAGTGAACTCTTGCCTCAGCTGGAAAAGCAATTTGCTGATGTCACGTATTCAGACGTCTTCGTTGACGGGTCCGTTCCGGAAATCTTTGGGTTGGTCGATGAGCGACGAGGAATCTCTATCGCGATCGAGGGCAGTCACTCAAGATTGTAAAACCGCGATAATAATTCCTGTATTGCCACAAACTTCGGCGACGTCCTGTAGTTTATACTCACTTTTCCTACGGAACCTAGCTAGGGCGAATGAGGTGTGAATGTCACTCTGGTCTTACTTCGTGTCGAACGATGACAAAGAAATGTGCAAGTGGAAGCACTACTTCCCTGCGTATGAGCAGCATTTCTCACGGTTCGTGAACCGGCCGATTTTCGTATTGGAAATCGGGGTAAATAGTGGTGGTTCGCTGCAAATGTGGAAGCAATTCTTTGGTCCACACGCACAGATAGTAGGGATTGACATAAATCCCGAATGTTCAACACTTGCTGAAGACCAAATCGAAATTCGAATTGGGGATCAGTCAGATGCGCAGTTCCTTCAGGGAATCCTTGACGAATTTGGCACGCCCGACATCGTGATCGATGATGGAAGTCACAACATGAGTCATGTGCGGCCAACATTTGAATACCTGTATCCCCGCACTTCCCCGAACGGGGTCTATTTCGTAGAAGATATGCACACTGCGTATTGGGATGACTATGGCGGTGGACTAGGTCACCCGAACTCATTTATCGAGTTAGCCAAGGGCCTCGTCGATGAACTCAATGCGGAATGGACCCGCGGGGCGGTAACCCCTACTGACTTCACGAAATCTACGATGTCCATGCATTTTTATGACAGCTGCGTCGTATTTGAGCGGGGAAGGCTTCTGCCGCGCTCGGCACCAGTGACGGGTAAATCTGCTGGGAAACAGCGCGGCTGGTTCAGTAAGTCCAGATGAGAATTGGTGTCCATGAGGGATGCGTGAGGGCTTTCGACTAGCGTTGGTCCATCATGACAATCCGTGGAGCCCTCGTCGCTATTCCAGCTTGGAATGAAGAAGGGTCCATTGCGGATGTCATTGCCAAAGTACGAGAGCATCGCCCAGATGCCGATATTTTGGTCGTGAATGACGGATCTTCAGACTCCACGGCCGAAGTGGCCAGGGCAGCTGGGGCAACTGTGGTCTCACTGCCCTTCAATGTGGGTGTTGGTGGAGCGATGCGCACAGCCTTCCTTCACGCCCAACGTGGGGGCTACCAAGCGATGGTTCAAGTTGATGCCGATGGTCAGCATGACCCAGCGGATCTTGACCGAGTCCTGGACGGTCTTGCAGATGCGGATGTTGTGGTGGGAACACGCTTCCATCCTGACTCCATGTATTTCGTTGGTGGACCGCGCCGCTGGGCGATGGTCTTGCTATCTAAGTCACTGAGTCGTATGAACAAAGGCAAGATTTCTGACCCAACTTCTGGTTTTCGTAGTGCCGGGCCAAAAGCGATTGCTCTCTTCGCGGTGGACTATCCAGCCGATTACCTCGGTGACACTGTTGGTTCGCTGGCGATAGCGATCCGCAACGGGCTTGTGATCAAAGAGACGCCGGTGACGATGTATTTTCGTCAGGCGGGCCGCCCAAGTAAGAATGCAATTTGGTCAGCGCTGTATTTAGGGCGTGCGACCTTAGCCATCGTCGCTACTGCCACTCGCTCTAGGAAAACTCCGAAGGGTGACGCAGCGTGACCGCGAATATTTTGGCAGGTATCACTGCCGTCGTAACTTTTCTCTTCGTACTCAATATGTTGCGCAAGGGCGCACTGCGCGAGAAGTATGCAGTGCTTTGGCTGTTCTTTTCGTTTGTAGCATTAGTTTTCGCGCTTATTCCTGATTCGCTGAATTGGGTTGCGACCAAAGTTGGTGTTGCCTATCCGGTCAACCTTGTGTTCTTCGTACTAGCTGTACTGCTTGTTTTAGTGAGTGTTCAGCTAAGCCATGAGTTGAGCAGACACGAGGCACGCATTCGCAGACTCGCTGAAGAAGTTGCGTTATTACATGAAGAAATAAGGGAATTGAGGGAGAACCGTGACGAGTGAGCCGATTTTGATCATGGCGTTTAATCGCCCTGATCACCTTCAGGCTCTCTTGCAACGACTTCGTGAAGTTCAACCCGAGAAAATCTATGTGGCTATCGATGGTCCTCGTGAGCATCGTGAACACGAATTCGAGAAAGTTCAAGCCTGCAAGGATTTGATTTCAACCATTGATTGGCGATGTGAGGTCAAATCAAATTTTCAGGAATCAAATCTTGGTTGTGGCTTGGGAGTATCAACAGCAATTTCATGGTTCTTCCAACATGAAGAGCGCGGAATTATTCTGGAAGACGACATCATTCCGGACCCGAGCTTCTTTCCTTACTGCACTGAACTTTTGAATCGTTATGAAGCTCATGAACGAGTATTCGCGATCTCGGGTTGCAACTTTGTTCCTCCTGAAGCACAAACCCATCCTGAAAATCCCTACAGATTCTCTCAAGTTCCGCACATCTGGGGTTGGGCCACGTGGCGCCGATCATGGGAACGACATCAACTTGACATTGCCGGCTGGCGTAAGCAACTGCCGATCAACAAACTTTGGGCTCGAGCCGGCCATTCACTTCCATCGACTGTGTATTGGGCAAGTACGTTTGAGTTGCTCGCACGAAAAGAAGTCGACACCTGGGACGGTCAGTTAGTGCTTGCCAGCATGGTTTCGCATCAGTACACAGTCACGAGCAATGTGAACCTGATCCAAAATATTGGTTTTGGAGAAGATGCCACGCATACTCTTGAAGATCGAAATGAGCTTGAGCAAATTCAGCCGATGAAGCTGCCAATGCTGGATGTGCCCGTGGAATTGGACCATAAAGCTGACCGTTGGACCCGGCAGCACCACTTCAGAGCCACGTGGCGTGGCATGTTGGGTCAGGCAGATCAGTACCGTAAGCAGCGTCGGAGGAGGATTTCATGACTATCGCCACAGGGCGTGTTCTCGTAACTGGTGGTTCTGGCTTTATTGGCTCCCACCTATGCGAGCGTCTGTTGCATGATGGTTACGACGTGTTGTGTGTCGATAACTACTACTCATCGACCAAAGACAACATCGCTCATCTTCTGGACCACCCTCGGTTTGAAGTGATGCGTCACGATGTCACGTTCCCGCTCTATGTTGAGGTAGACGAGATTTACCACTTGGCCTGCCCTGCGAGCCCAATTCACTACCAACGAGATCCGGTACAAACGACAAAGACAGCTGTGCATGGATCGATTAACATGTTGGGCCTTGCAAAGCGAACTGGTGCAAAAATTCTCTTGACTTCAACATCGGAGGTGTACGGCGATCCACTGGTTCATCCACAGACAGAGGATTACTGGGGTAACGTCAACCCAATCGGGCCTCGCGCGTGTTATGACGAAGGCAAGCGTGCTGCAGAAACGCTCTTCTTTGATTACAATCGCCAGCACAATTTAAAAATCAAAGTTGTGCGTCTGTTTAATACCTATGGGCCACGCATGCATCCGTATGACGGCCGAGTTGTTTCCAACTTCGTTGTGAGTGCTCTCAATAATCAACCTCTACCCGTTTACGGCGAGGGCCAGCAGACGAGGTCCTTTTGTTACATCGACGATCTCGTAGATGGTCTCATTGCCATGATGAGCAGTGGAGATGAAGTAACTGGTCCAATAAACCTTGGAAACCCTGGCGAATTTACGATTGCCCAGTTGGCGCAACTTGTCATTGAACAGACTGGAACTACGGCAGGAATTAGCTACTTCCCACTTCCCCAGGATGATCCCGTGCGCCGCCAGCCAGACATCACTCGTGCAAAAGAAACGCTTGGTTGGGCTCCAACTATTCCTTTAGCCGAAGGTTTAACTCGAACTATTGAGTTCTTTCGTTCGACCTTGAGCTAGTAGATCGCTGACTTTAATGTTGATTCTGACGGGTGCTTTACTAGTCGTTCTTTCGTGGGCAATTCTCTCTTGCTGTTTCATATTGCTGGGAATCATTCCGGCAAGACTTAGCGGTGTAACGCAGTGGTCACAAGAGGCAACGCGACGAGCGCTGTGGTTTGGTGTACTGATTACTACGATTTTCGTGTATTTGATGAATCTCAATGCTGGTTTACACAGCGCCAAAGCACTTGCCGTATTCGTCATTCTTGTAGCGGTTATTGGTGCGGCAGGGTTAACGTTTGTCAAACCCCACTTCAGTAGAGAACCAAAAGTCGCGCGCCCACTGCAATGGGTACTCATGGGAACGCTGCTGTTAGCAGTGGCGTACTTGGCCGTAGCAGCGCTTGGTCCAGTCACAAACTATGACTCAGGCCTCTATCACCTCGGCGCAATTCATTACGCAAGTGAATTTCCGACGGTGCCTGGGTTAGCAAATCTCTATTTCGCTTTCGGTTATAGCAATGCGGCCTTCCCGCTTGCAGCGTTCCTGGGCAATGGCCCATGGGGTGAGGATGGTTTCCGTCTCCTCAACGGATTGTTTGTGGTCTTGGCGATTGTTGATCTGCTCCTGAGATTTCGTCAGCGCAAATTGACAGCAGGAACCTACGTTTTGCTCGTTGGCTTAGTAATCGCACTCATCCCACTTATTGCGTTGTCGGACTATTGGGTCACCAGTCCAAGCCAGGATTCCACAGTGATGATCGTGACCATTGTGGCTGTTGCATACCTCACTGATGCAGTGGCAGAAAGAAAAGAGTGGGTGTCCAATGGAGCAGTAGCACTGGCGTTATCGATCATGTTAATTCTGCTTCGCCCAACGATGGTCACGTTTGGCCTGACCCTTCTGGTGGTTCTCGTTGCGGTTTGGAGTCGCCGCCGTCGTGGAAGTAATACAGCGGGTGTAAAACGTGCAAGCGTGCTAATTGCAGCGCTCGCAATCGTGGCTGGCTTTGCAGCGGTATTGCGTGACTACGTACTGAGCGGATGGTTGCAGTACCCATTGTCAGTGCATGCATTTTCAGTTCCATGGCTAGCAGCTGACCCAACTCCCGCTCGGTTAGCAACTCTGGGCTATCACCGCGACCCCAGTGATCTTTGGAATGCCGCAGTAAGCTGGCAGTGGATTGGGTCTTGGGTTGGTCGTCTACCGAACCAGTGGGAGACTTTTGCGTTCGCCCTCCTTGTATTCGTTTCCCTCGTAATGCTGTTATTAGCGCAAAGGTTCGCCAAGCAGCCTATGCGCTGGAAAAGTCTGGTGGTGGTTCTCGCACCGAGCGTGATTGCGGTAGCCACCTGGTTTGTGGCATCGCCACCATCGTTTAGATTCATTTGGGGCCCACTTTTTATGGTGCCTGGTTCTGTTATTGGCTGGGTACTTTGGCGGATCATGGAAGGCCGAGACTCAGCGCAGTCAACACGAGCTTCTTGGGTCAGCACCCGTGCAATTATCGTCGCAGCAAGCGCACCAATTTTGTTGGTCGTTGCGTTTAGCGCAATCGCAAGACTGAACATCGATTCCATGAGAGTTGAACATCAGTGGCACCTAGGTATTTCAATTCCCTATGTGTCAGCCAAAATTCCTCTGGCCCCGACAAAGCCACGAGCACTGAGTAGTGGACTTACTGTTCAGATTCCGACTGAATCAGATCAATGTTGGAATACCTACCCTCTATGCACCCCCGATCCAGCTGGAGGTTTGGCTTTGCGCGGCACTGATGTGAAAGATGGTTTTCTCCCTTAGGCTGAGGCAGTCAAAACCATGCACGGAGGTTCACTTATGGGTTCGCCAAAGTTTTATGTGGCAAGCCCTTTGGGTGATCGAACCGCCGGACCTGAGGCGCTGACTCAGCTTGTCGATGCGATTAGGCGCCGAGGAATTGAGGCATATCTCATCCCGATGGTGAATTTTCGGGGACGCAGAAATGACCCTGAATATGACATCTACGATTTTGAAGTCGCCGAAGAAATAGTGGACCCAGAGAACTCCCACTTCGTGTTGTCAGAAGTGAGTCCGATTGAGTCGTATCGCGAATTGAAGAAAATTCCTCGTGAGCGCACCTGGATGGGTTGGTTTAGTGTGAACAACTCGCCAGATCCACGAGCGAGATATTTTCGACCAAGTGAAAATTGCTGCTCAACCTTTCCTCCTGGCTTTATTCCAGAAGTCCCGGCTGTCCCGGCAGATTTTCATTTGGATTCAGGAATCAACTCTGGAGTGCTGCAAACCATCCGTGAAGCAAAGAAGCGGGTTGGCGGGGCTAATCTAGGCAAAGCCAAAGCCGTGGCCACCGAAGCAGTGTCGATTGCCTATGCCCAACGGGTAGTGAACAGTGACATCAATTTTTTTGCACAATCGTTTTACGGTCAAGGATTCGTTCGTCAAATCTTGGGTAAAGACGCCCCGATTATCACCGATCCAATTCGCATTGTTGAAGTGCCGAATGTGCAACGCGCGCGAAACGTTGTGCTCTACAACAAAGTGAAAAGCTGGTCCCTCATTCCTGACGTCATGAAGTTGATGCCGAATGTGGAATTTCGAGCCATCGAAGGAATGTCATATCAACAGGTTGTTGAAGCACTATCAACCGCAACTGTGTATCTCGAGCTTGGTCACCTGCCCGGAAGAGATCGGATGCCACGCGAAGCTGCACATTTCGGAACACCGGTGGTGTGCTTAGCTCGAGGGGCCGGGTATTGCTGGCAGGACGTGCCACTTCCCGTGAATTACCGTATTGGTTACCGAGAAGGTTGGGCTGACCAGACAGCTATTGCACTTCAGCGAGTACTTGACGATCCTTCTCAGGCAGCAATTGACCAAATTGATTACCGCCAATGGGTTGCAGGCGAACGAGATCGATATGAAACTGCTATTGATCAGTGGCTTGAGTTAGCGCTGGTTCGCTAGGTAGCGGATTCTGAGGCGCGCCGTGTTGAGTGCTCACCCAGTAAAAATTTATGATGGAGATCGCAGCCAGCCATGACGCGATGGATACAACACCACGTCCTGGCCGACTCGAACTACTTTTCGCAGCGACTTACGGGCCGCTCCAGCCTGTAAGGAGATGCACGATTCAAAATTACCGGTTGCTACCGCAGCTTCATGCGCGTATGAAGATGTTGCTGAGTAAATCAAAGATTGAGAATTTCCTAAGCTGATCCAGTCAGCCATTGCGTCAATCCCGGCAATCACGGATGAACGATCCAAGGTGCGCACCTGAAGGCTCCATGGCAAGTAACCAAGTGAAGTGGTGCGTTCCACCCAGTAATTGAGTGATTCTGAACTGTCTGCAGCAATAAAGAGGGAACGAATTTCTTGTGACGCAAGGAGCTCCTTGAGCACGGTTGCAATGCTGGTATCTGTTGGTGCATCAATGGAACGATCAGTGCCACGGATGTGTAGTGCCAGATACGACGGCTTTACATTTTGTTGTGTCAAAGATGAGAGACGGTCAAGAATTGCTTGGCTCCAAGGAAGTGCAGCGTAAAAGTTCCCCCGTTTTTCCCGAAACGAAGTGGTTCCGGGCAAGGAAAAGATGCCACCAGCAATGATCACCAAGGTGTGTAGGGTCGGATGAGAATCCAGGAGTGCAGCGAGTTCAATCATGAAGGCTTGCTCACCGCGATCGTGACCTGCGAGCACGACCACACCTTGTGACTCAAGAACAGTTAAATAGCGCGGCATGGAATCGTGAGATTGTCCAAGCAAAGAAGTTAACTCGTGAGCACTGATGAAAGTCGAGGTAAGCGCGTCTTCTCTAAAAAAGTCACTGGCAGCTGCACCTGCTACGGGTTCTGATTCCCACATCACCGAGCAGTTGGCACCGAGCTCGGATGCCAAGATTGCGCTGCTAGCCCACGCTTGAATTCGATTAATGTAACCATTTCGAGGCACGATGATGACCCGTTGAAGATTGCTCATGGGACACCGCCTCGTAACTGGATTGAGTACGCCATAGTAGAAGACAACCCAAATGAGGGGTGACCAATAGTATTGGGTCATGCGAGTGGCGGTGGATGAGCAGATTTTCGCCATTCAGCCCTATGGAGGCATTTCGCGTCTTTTTGCAGAACTTGCCCGGCAGTATGCCAGTTCAGTGATTCCTGACCTTGACTTACTTCCCCTAGATGCACCAATCATCAATCGGTATGTGCTCGATGATCCACTTGTTCGCCAGGCGTTAAAGGCTCGCGAGGCGCGCAATGAATGGACCGCTCTGGCACGTTACTTTAGCCGGATTTCAGTAAAGACAAATTGCGATGTTGTGCACAACACCTTCTACTTGCCACACGGCTTGGCTCCAACGCGAGGGGCAAAGCGAATCGTGACTGTGCACGACATGATCCCTGAGCTCATGCCGCAGACGCGCCGCCGCCTGGACTTGCTCACGATGAAGCGTCGTTACGTGGAGTCGGCTGATCAGGTGATTTGCGTTTCTGAGGCAACCCGCGATGACCTTCGCAAGGTATATGGCCATATCAAGGCTCCAGTGACTGTCGTGCATCACGGTGTTGACCCAAGATTTCGACCTCACGTGGAAAGAATCCACGGGCTGCCACAAAGATACGTACTTTTCGTAGGCAACCGAGGGCAGTACAAAGATGCAGATGTGCTTTTCCAGGCCTTTGCTCGAATGAATATTGAAGATGACTTGATGCTTGTGTTTGCCGGTGGCGGAACATTCACAAGAGACGAACATCAACGAATTCAGGCTTTGGGAATTGCATCGCGAGTCATACTTCTTGAGCTCAATGACGACGACATGGCTTCCGCGTTTAGCAATGCCGAACTATTCGTTTTCCCCTCACGGTTTGAAGGATTCGGATTGCCTGCAATTGAAGCCATGGCTTGTGGCACTCCGACAATTCTCGCGGCTGCGACTTCACTGCCTGAAGTCGGCGCTGACGCAGCTGCGTACTTTGAACCTGGCAATGTCGAAGAGTTAGCTGCGCTGATGAGTGAACTGCTCGCGAGCAGAGCACTTCGGTCTGAATTATCAGACAAAGGAAAATTGCGAGCAGCTGCATTCACTTGGCGTCGCACCGCCGAGCAAACCGCTGATGTGTACCGAATGGCCATCGGGTAGCGGTGAGCGAGATGACGAAGAATAACGGCCACAAGGTGAGAGCCGAACATGCTTCCTTAGCTGGCTATTTGCGTGAACAACTCACCCCGGCTCAGTTGCAGCGGGTACTGCTTGTTTCCTTTAATCAATGGGATTTTGGCATTGCCGCGCTTGCTGAAGTAGGAGCCACCTTGCATACGATGGGAATGGAACCTCAGTTTGCATTCTGGGCTTCGAAAACACCGACAAAGGATGTCGGTTGGACCACTAGTCCATTGATTGCCAGCGCACTCGCATCGCCGGGACGAGATCAGAAACTCAAGAAAGCATTGGTTGCATTCGGATTACCAAAATTCGCTTTCCATCAGCCGCCTATCAAGCGATGGAAACCAATTACAGCGTTAGCGCAGCCGTCTGTTCCGATTCGTTCTCAGATTCGAGCCTTGACCTATCGCGATGCTCCTGTCGGGCGCGCAATCCTTCAGGTGAATCCCGATACTGACACACCCGTTACCGATGATTACCTATGGCCTAGCGCCTGGATCGAGGCTTCTTCACGCTCGTATGCCTATGCTTACGACCAGATTCTTGCACTCGTTGAACATCAAGATATTTCAGCGATGATCGTCTTCAATGGCAGGTTTCTTCATGACAGCGCGGCTGTCACCGCTGCTGAAACAGCTGGAATACCAGTCTTGTCTTATGACAAGGGCGGGAATGACACCGATTTCGATCTCACCATTGATGCAACACACGATTGGTCAGCGCTCCAGCACCGAATGCTCAAAATGTATGAGGAGTGGCCTCAAGTTGAGCGCGATCAAGTGGGCAGCAGTTGGTTTGAAGAGCGTTCCACTCATGCTGATCCACGTAACGAACGATTTGTTGAATCCCAAACTGTTGGTCAGGGAATTGAAAGAAAAGACCAGAAGATTCTCGTGGGTTATTTCAGTTCATCGGGTGATGAAATTTCTGAATTAGATCTGGATTGGGCGAATTATTTCTACGGACAACCAGAAGCGCTTCAATCCCTAGCTCGAGCCTGCCGAGAACTTGGATACTCACTTCTTGTTCGTACCCACCCGCATAAACGAATGAAACCAAAGCGCGATGTTGAAGACTGGCTTGAAGCTGTTGCAGAAGCTAGGCCAGATATCCACATTGATCAATTTTCACCCATCGATTCCTACACGCTGATGAAGCAGGTTGACGTTGTGGTGACATATGGCTCAACTACTGGTGTTGAGGCTGCATACGCACAACGACCAGTCATCGTGTTGGGCCCATCAGCGTACGACGAGCTTGGGTGTGCGACACGAGTAACGAACGAGAGTGAACTGAAAAGTGCGCTTGAAAAGCGAATAGTTGGTCATCGTGCGGGTGCGATCTCATATGGGCTCATGATGAAACGTAGAGGTTTTTCGTTCGAGTTCGTTGAACTCAACGATGAAGGAATTGCGCAGTTATCCGGCATCGATTTCGATGAACCGCGAGCACTTGTAAGGCAATTGAGTCATGTACTTGCGCGAATTCAGCGAAGAGTGCTCACGCGCAACTAGCGTGTCATTGATTCAGAATAACGTTGAAGCACCCATGGCATTGCTGCGAAGCGCTCGCGAACGAGATCAGTCGGAGTGAATTGTGGGCGTTCGTAATCGTTGCCAAAGAGCGAAGTTGAAAACTCACTTTCGAGAGCTAGACGATCCCCTGCGGTAGGCGTTTTGCCTTTATGCAGTCCGATGGTGTCCACGGCCATCACCGTGCCAGCCGGTCCGAAGAGTTCAACCACGTTCTGCCACAGTCCAGCGGCACGAACACTTTCGTCACTGATGCGTCCATCTTTACGTAGGCCCCAAGGAATCTTTCGGTGTGAACCCTTGAGATACACGTGTGGTCCAGTTTCAGGAGTGACATCGGTTAAGAAAATGAAGAATTTGAGGAAGGAAAGTCGATCGCGATCTTGGTGAAACATTTGTGCATTGAGGTTTGCATCTTCAGCGCGTTGGGTGGTGGTCCACCAAAAGGCAATTTCGTCCATCACCACGGGCTGGCCAAGATACTTTTGCGCTATTAGAGCCATCGCTGGGTCGGCTGCAAATTCTTGGACTTCTGGACATTGCAGGCCAGTGGTTTCTTCGAGGTCGTATCGGCCAACTTGCGGAGCAGACCGAGGATAAATTGCTGGAGCGCCATCGCCGCCGCGTGCAATGCATGGAGCCTGCTCGGCAAATTCACGGATGGCGGTGCTGATACTGGGATCTACAGTTTTCTGGAAAACATAAAACCCATCTCGCTGCACGCCAGCGGCAGCTTGATCCACTTCAGTTACATCAATAAATCTGCTTGAACCAGGATCAGCAAGTTTCCACGCTTCACCTGAAGCCTTACGAAAACTCAGTTTAGACAGTGACTTACCAAGACGTGGGTCAAGATTCATGGAGGAACGCATGTTGAATTGACTCTGACCTGGGGTTGCATGTGGTGGTACAGCTGATTTGTCGAAAGCGCGCGCAGCAAGCAGAGTCTTGGCCACCCGCGGAAGCGCAAGGGCATTTTCAACTACTGGGTTTGGGCGCACAGATGCAAACCTACTCAAGATCCAGACCCAAAGCGACGTTTGAAGGTGTCTTTGATCTTTTCTGCAATGAGTTCTGAAACCTCACCATAGGAAAGATATGGCGCTATGGATTGTGCTTTTCCATCGCGGACAGTCACATTCTTGAGTTCACGTGCATAACTGGAATTCACAACTACAGCAAGATACCCACGGGCGATGTCTTGGACGGTCACCCCGCGCAAGATGTATTCCAGGTGCTGATCTTCATTATGAAAGACCTTTACGAGAGGTTCGCGATGGTGGATTGGAATCACTTTCGTTTTCTGCAACCACATGTTGTACCAACTGAACTCATATGGTGCAGCCGCGAGCGCGTCTCGGTAAGCCCAGCCTCTTGGAGTCAGGAACTCATCCACAAATGAACGAAGTACGGTCGTTGAAAAGACTTGGTGCCCGTGACAGGAACGAATGATTGCATCATCTAGACCGACGAGTCGCTGAATCTCGCGCAGCGAAGCTTCACGCTCCACCCAGTACTGATTGAAGTAGTTGGGCTCGACCTTTAACTCGTTATCTTCAACGAGCACGGTGTACGGAACTTCGGGTGTCGCCATGAAGTCAGAAGTGTAAAACTCTCGGATGAAGAGGGCCTCTGAATCAACGCAGAAATAGTTTTCTGCTAGTCCAAGTTCCCAGAATGCAAGTTTGATGATTTCTTGGTTGATATACCCAGGTCGCAAGCCATGCACGTCTGTGTCAACGAGGTGGCTTCCGAGAATTGATTCACCGAGAACCTCGATGGTCGAAGTGGAAAATTTGGCAAACAGCGAGATCTCTTCGTCTGGCACCACAATATAAAGCGGAATTGAATCGCGATTGAACTGATTGAAGCTGGTGACTAAGCGCTCGGCATACGCCAAATCAGGTGCGTACGACTTCAAGAGCATCGCGAGTGTGTGCATATTAGGTGTTCTTCACAGCTTCGATAACTCCTGCAGAGCACAGGAACATTCCACGCCAAGAGCCTTCATGTTCAAGAGCGACTTGGGCTTCGCGGTATTCGCGAGGATCAAATTGATCAGCGAGCATTGGATAGGCCGGATGGTAGTTGTACCAATGGAACTTGAGATCGGAAAACCCTTGAGCCTTAACGACTTCAGCGAGTTCAAAGGGGTTATGGAAGCGTGAAAGAATTTCGTCATAACCGTCACCCGTTGGGCGTGTACGTACTGGTGGCTTATCCACTGCAAGACGATTATCGAGATCGCGAGCCACTGCGTTGCGCATTGAATCTGGAACATTGACGAGTAATTCGTCAAGAATGAATTCTTTGGTGAGGCGATTGAACGTGAACATCGAAAACATTGAGTTACGAAATTGCAGGATGAGTTGCCCGCCGGGGCGCAGGAATGAATCCATACCCTGTACGAAAGCCACGTCATCGGCAACATGAGGAATAACCCCGAGTGCCATGACGGAATCAAATTCGCCACGTAACTCTCGTTCTGTCTGAAGCGCAGTTGCATCCTGGGCATCAAGCCAGCTGATTGCTGCGGCGTCAAGACCGCGCGCTTGCATATTGGTTTGCGCAACCTTGACCATCTCTGGAGAAATATCGTTTCCGGCAACTCGAATTCCGGTCGCACCAATAGTTGAAAGTGGTGAAGCATCCCCTACGCCAAGTTCATAGACTGAAGTTGAGCCAAATTCAGTCAGCAAGCGCTGCACGAGTTGCAAGCGGAACAAATTCGCTGGGTATTCCGCGTTGGTCCAGAGTTGTTCTGGGTCGTATTGGTTCCCATACGTTGAAGCGCTGCCGTCGTAATGCGATGAGACTGACATCAGTAACCCTTCCTCGGTGGAACTTCTTCGAGCAAACCGTGCTCGAGTAATTCTGCAACTACAGCTTCGATATCTTGCATTGGACGCTCAAAGAGGTCGGCCATATCTTGGATTGAATGATGCCCATCGGCGTAGGCGAGCACATTTGTACGCAGCAGAACCACAT
>CANJCG010000020.1 GCA_947472655.1 Actinomycetota bacterium | reverse complement strand
GAACGTTTTCGCACGATTCCTGAACAAGACGTGATCTTGCAGTACGTGGGCAGGCATGTGGCCGAACAGTCGCTGAAGCAGGTTGATGGTGGTTGGACCTGGAAGTATGACCCCAGTTTCTTCAACCAGACTCGGGGTCGTTCGTTGAACGAGAAACTCCAGAGTCTGCAGTGTCCTACTGTGTTGTTGCGCGCCGAGTTTGGCATCGTCTCCCAGGCAGTGGTCGATGGTTTGCGTGAGGCCGTCGGTAACAAAATTCCAGTGGTTGAGTTGCCGCAGTCCGGTCATCATCCGATGCTTGACCAGCCACTAGTGCTCGTCGCTGCGATTTCCACGGCACTTGGTTTATGGGAAAGCTCAAGGATCTAATTTCATGGGAGTGTTCAAGCGGGGCTTGCATCTGGGCTCGTACGGTTCGATAGATGATGGCGTCGCGGTATTCGAACGCGCATGTGCTGCTGCGATCCTCGCTGAACAGGTCGGTTTCGATGCGATCTCAGTGCCGGATCACATGCATCAAAATGGCACTGGTGGTGGACCGACCTCCCCGATGTTCGAGGCGTACACCCTTCTCGGCGCACTGGCGATGCGCACGACGACAGTAAAACTCTATGCGCTCGTCAGCCCAGTCACCTTGCGTAATCCGGCCTTCCTCGCGAAAGCAGTAACAACTCTGGACGTTATTTCCGATGGTCGTGCCATTTTGGGAGTTGGAGCAGCCTGGGATGTTGATGAGCATGCTGCTTATGGCTTCGATTTTCCCACAACAGGGGAGCGAATGGACCGCCTCGATGAGGCACTTAGTATCTGCACAGCACTGATGGGCAATGAACATTCAACCATTGCAGGCAAGCACTATTCGGTTACCAATGCATACAACAGTCCGAGGCCAATTCGTGGTTCGATTCCCATTTTGGTCGGCGGCGGCGGAGAAAAGCGCACGCTTGACATCGTTGCAAGACATGCTGATGCGTGCAATGTATTTGGCGACGCGAAGACTGTGCGTCACAAGTACGCTGTTTTGCGAGAGCACTGCGAACGGGTAGGGCGCGACTATAACCAGATCACTCGCACGGCATTCGTATCACCAGGAAAAGACCTGGCAAAGTTTGAACATCAGCTAATGGAACTGGCGGATGCAGGCGCGCAAGGTGTGGTCGTGTTAGGCATGCTTGAAGCTGAAGCGATGCAAGAAGTCGGCGCTTCCTTGTTACGAATTTTTCCTTAATTCTTTATAGGCAAATTCATTGCTGCATGCTGTCTAATTCAGCGAGGTCCTGCTCCGACAACTCCAGATCAGATGCAGCAGCACTATCTCTCACTGATTCGGGTCGTCTCCCGCCAGGGATCGGGATTGTTGTATTGGTTTGAGCAAGAACCCAAGCCAAGGCCACCTGTGCAGGCGACCTGCCGTGTCTCGTAGCGATAGAAGTGAGGGTGGGGTTCATCAAGTCTTGGCTGCGCGACCCAAGCGGGCCGTAAGCGTGAAAAGCAATGCCGAGTTCTGCACATAAGTGTGCAAGCGGCAAAGAAGCACGATTCCAAAGTGACAAACCGTTTTGCACGCTAGCAACCGTCATAAGTTCTTGAGCTTGTACTAGTTGCCTACGTCCAATATTAGACAAGCCAATGTGTTGAACTTTTCCTTCACGTTGGAGTTCGATGAGAGCTCCGATGGATTCCTCGAATGGAACTTTCGGATCCACTCCGTGCAGTAGGTAGAGCCAAATTTGGTCGACGCCTAACGAACGTAGACTTGTGTCGCATGACCAACGCAAATTCTCAGGGGTTCCGTTGAGCAGCACTTGTTCCGTTTCGGTGCGAAGTACGCCGCCCTTGCAAATGACAGATATCTGATCTCGGTCACCTGACCATTCACGTAGGGCTCGAGCCACAAGGGCTTCGTCGTATCCAAATTCTTCTGGGCTTGAGCAGTAGTTGACGGCAGTATCAATCAACTGCACACCGGCATCGAAGGCGGCATGAAGTGTGCCCACAGAATCTTCAGCGCTGGGTCGACCTTCTAAACCCAAGCGCATTGCTCCAAAGCCGATCGACATGACTTCTCGGTCGGCAACTTTCCTGTGCGTATTAGCCATGGCTGGCATCCAACCATGGTGACCGGACTTACACGAGTGAAAAGCTAGAGTTCAGCGCGCTATCGGAAACCGCGACAGGTGAATAAACAGGGTCAGGGCGCGGACGAGTTTTAGCCTCAAGTTGATTGAAGTGTTGTGAAGTCGTCAGCGTACGTGCAGGTCAGGATTCATGGCGGGCTTTTGTCCGGATTCGTCGCCCTGTCACCCCATAAACCCACTTCCTTGAAATTAAGCATGACTTACACAAATCGCCCACGTGAACGAAAGTTTCGCATTATTCTTTTTGAACGAATTCGGTTCCACCAGTCGATGAATGCCTATCGACTAGGATCAAAATTCGAGCACTCTAAATGTGAACTTCACGTGGTAGGCGCGGAGTACTTTCCAAGGGAGACGGTTATGGCCAAGCAATGGGATTTCGACCTATTCATCAATGGTGAATGGGTTACTGACGATGAGCTTGCTCCCATTGAGGTGATCAACCCAGCCAATGAAGAAGTCATTGGCCACGTGCCAGAAGCAACAGTGAAAACTGCAAAGCGGGCGATCGAAGCTGCTCGCCATGCATTCGATCATGGGCCTTGGCCTTGGATGAAGCCTGCTGAGCGGGCTGGATATCTGGTGCGCATGGCTGAAATTTTGGAATCACGCGCTGACGAACTGCGTGAATTAATTGTTGCCGAAACAGGCACCACGAGCTTCGCGACCGACATGATTCAGGGTTATGGAGCAATCGGAATGTTGCGTTCAAATGCAATGCAGATTCAGCATGAGATGCAGTGGATGGAACCGGTTGGCATGATCCAAGGCGGGACCGTTGGCGTTACAGGGCAAGCCTTATTTCGCGAGCCGATTGGCGTAGTCGCAGCGATCACACCGTTTAATTTCCCTTTCATGCTCAACATGGTCAAGGTAGCTCCAGCTCTTGCTGTTGGCTGCACGGTTGTGTTGAAGCCGCACTCGTGGACTCCGCTTGATGCAATGTTGATTGCCCGAGCCGCGCAGGAAGCAGGAATTCCGGCTGGCGTGATTAACGTGATTACTGGCGCAGGCGAAGTTGGCGATGAATTAACTTCGAATCCAATGGTTGACATGGTGACGTTTACTGGCTCAACAGCCACAGGCCGGCGGATCATGGCGTCGAGCGCGCCAACTCTCAAGCGTGTT
Source organism: Actinomycetota bacterium (assembly GCA_947472655.1). GTDB lineage: Bacteria > Actinomycetota > Actinomycetes > S36-B12 > S36-B12 > UBA11398. The sequence goes on along the minus strand of CANJCG010000020.1, from coordinate 14,354 downwards.
CAGTTAGAACTCGGTGGCAAGAGTGCTCAAGTTATTCTTGGCGATGTTCCTGAAAGTTATGCTCGCACTATTGGTTTCGGTGGAGTGCTCACCCATTGCGGTCAGGGTTGTGCGATTCAAACGCGACTGCTTTTGCCAGTGCATCTCATGGATGCCTACCGCAGCGGAGTTGCTGACGCGGTTGCAGCTGCGAAGATCGGGGATCCAAATGATCCATCGACAGTTCTTGGACCACTGATCCGCGAGCTACAGCGGTCAAGGGTTGAGGCATTGGTTCAATCTGGCATTGAACAAGGTGCGGAATTGGTGACGGGTGGAAAGCGTCCGGCACATATGACTAAGGGATTCTTCTATGAGCCCACCATCTTGATCGGTGACAACTCAATGCGTATTGCGCAAGAAGAGATCTTCGGACCAGTCATGACGGTCATCCCTTACTCAGGTAATGATGATGATGCAGTTCGCATCGCAAACGATTCCATTTACGGACTCGGCGGCGGAGTAATCGCAAACCACACGGGTCGTGCCTTCAACGTGGCTCGCCAGATTCGCACGGGCATGTTGGGTGCGCAAGGAGTGGCTTCAGATCCGCAGGCAGGAACGGGCACAGGAGCAGGCCAAGGACCTGGCTGGGGTTCGACTCCGTCGGGCATTGGTCAGGCTGGCGCTTTCGGTGGCTTTAAGCAGAGCGGTCTTGGGCGCGAATGGGGCCATCACGGTTTAGAAGACTTCACTGAGATTAAATCAATCAGCTGGTCCTAGCCACCAGGTGAATTCCAAAACTCATTGCAATAGTTTTATTAGGAGCGATGATGCCTGCACAGTTCGATCCTGATGCTTCGTGCGCGATTCAACTTGGATTGCACACTCGCGATATCGAACAGTCATTGCATTTTTATCGCGACACTTTAGGTTTTGTGCCCCATGGTGAGATTTTCGCTCCTGGGGCGCATATCTATGGTTTACGTTTCGGTAATTGCGTTATCAAGCTTCTGCAGTGGGAAGCGGTGCCCGAAGCAAGCAACCCTCAAGAGATGGCGGTAGGAATGCGCTATTTCACTCTTCAAGTGACCAATGCGGTGGAGTTGGCCAAAGAGTGCCAGGATGCTGGCTACGAAGTAGTGCATCCAGGCGGTGACTTCGTTCCTGATGGGCCAGGACCGCAATGCACCTTTTCAATGGTGCGTGATCCAGATGGCAACCTCATTGAATTCGCCCAAGGCTCACCATGGGCTGAACCGATCTATGAATTTCCAAAATTTTCATGAGGTAGCTGCCTTGATCGTAAGAAAGCCCGACTTCCTTGCAGTGGTAACTGCAGTGAAGTCGGGCTTTCTTACGTGTAATGCCTGTATTTTTGAGTGAGAATTTGCTACTTCGTTTCCCACACCAATGGCAAGTGATCGATGCCTCGAAGTGCTGAAGGCACCCACTCAATTTTTGTGCCTGGCTTAAGTGAGTAGAACGGAATGCGCTTATGCCATTCCTGCAGCACGGTGCGCAGTTCCATTCGAGCCAAGTGTGAACCAAGGCAGCGGTGGTTGCCGGCGCCAAAGGAAAGGTGCGCCTTATCTCCGCGGGTGAGATCCAGCTTCATTGAATCTGGAACCTCTTCGGCGACATTTCCGTATGAGATGACAGCTAAAACATTTTGGCCAGCCTTGATTGGGCACCCTGATAATTCAGTATCGACCTTTGCGGTGCGACCAAGGAACATGACGGGAGTTTCCCAGCGAAGTAGCTCTTCGATGACGTTGTCAATTTGTGTTGGATCATCGTGAATAAGCTGCTGGGCTTCAGGATGCGTGGCAAGGTAGTTAAAGATTGCCTGCAGCGTGATTGTGACGGTGTCCAAGCCGGCAGCCATCAGGAGCAACAGAATGCGCAGAATTTCACCATCTGTGAGAAGTTGACCGTCATCGAGTTTGGCTGTGGTGAAGTAGGTCATCAAGTCATCGCGAGGCTCAGTGCGGCGTGCCGCAACCTCTGCGCCGAAGCGGCCGTAAATCTCCATTGCTGTCTTTGCTTGCAGTTCCAAGCCTTCTGCGTATCCGCCTGCAACTAAGTCTGGGCGAATCAAGATGTTCTTCCAATTGATGAAATGGTCGATCTCATCAAGTGGTAGGCCAAGCAACGTTAAGAAAGTAGAAACTGGTAGCGGCACCGAGAGAGCCTCGCTGAAATCGATCTCGCCCTTGTCGATGAACGTGTCAATGAATTCATTCACGTGCCTTGCGACTGTTGGCTGAAGGACCGCCATCTTCTTTGGAGAAAAGAGCGGATCAAGGACGCGTCGGTAGGTTGAGTGCAGTGGTGGATCAACGTTGAGGGGGATGACCGGCTCGGCACTGCCCAGAACTGGGCTGGCATTGCTGAATACATCGGTGTTGCGAAGTATCTCTTCCATGTCTTCTCGACGCAGCAGTGCGACGGTATCGCGAAAGTGCTCGTGATCTACAGGGCCATTTGCCCGCAGCTTGGCAAAGTACTCACGTGGATTGTTCGCCATTTCTCCCATGTATGAGGCATAAAGAGCGTCCTGCTCTGGGGATGTGACACTGGACGCTGACCGGGCTCCGTATTCAGCCATCTGTTTCTCCTTGGTTAGGGGCGCCCTAGGAAATTTGGCGACCGATAGCGCAGTAGGCCGAGATTGCCCGACATCCGCGAAGTTGGAGTCATGATAAATCGTTTCTGGTGAAAAAGGGAGACAAATCGCAAAAAATTCTCAGAATTGAGTACGGCTGAAATCATCTCAGATAGGGCAATCAACCCTAAATCGCGAAGTTCACAACGCGAAAGCCACATTTTAGTGAACGGTATGACAAAGGGGTGCAATCTAAAGTTTTGCATGAGAAAGCACTGAAGAAGTTAAAACCGAATAACAATGCTTTGTCCAGAAATACTATGAATACCAATAACTATTTGCCTATCAATAATTAAATTATGCATGCTTCCAATAACGCGATGTGCTCTGATACTTGTTTTAAGCCGCGTCGCACCTCGCGAACATTCGGCTCTGGTTAGGGAGGTTTGCATGAAAAAGGTCAACCATTCACGAGGCCGTAAAACTGCGGCTGTCACAGGTGCAAGCCTGTCATTGCTCGTGGGACTCGTCGCAAGTGGCGCCGAAGCTGCGCCTACACCAAAACCTGCAGTAACCAAGGCGGTAACAAATGCGTCGTGCCCTGCGACACCTGGGGTGACTCCTACAACTGTGAACTTGGCGTGGGTAGGACCTAAAACTGGTCCAGCCGCAGCGAACTATGTCGGTTCCTCTGAGGCAGCGCAGTTACGTCTTGACCAAGAGAATGCAAAAGGTGGCGTGAATGGACGTAAATTGACGCTGAAGGTTTATAACGATGAAACAAACGCCAGCACGCAGATCTCTGTGGTCCAAAAGGCAATGCTATCCGACAATATCTTCGGACTGACTGGGCAGACAAGCACCACATCGATGTATCCAACGCTGAAAGAAAACAACATTCCGGTCACTGGTTTTTCCAACCCAGCTTTCGGTACAGATCGCAATGCCTTTGGTGACAGTGGCGCAACTTTGTCGGCTTATCCAAACTATGCAAGCACTTCGGTCTTGGAAAAGTTGAGCAAAATGGGAGTCACTAAGATCGCGAACATCAACCATGTGAGCACAGGTGCTTCGGCATCTGGCAATGCGACGTCCAATTTGATTAAGCTCGTTGGCTCTTCTCTTGGATTAACTGAGGCTGTTCGCATTGCTGATGAGCCACAAGGCACTCATGATGCGACTTCAACTGCGCTTCGAGTTAAGGCTCAAGGAGCAGATGGCGCGATCATTGTCGGGTACATCGATGGCGGAATTTCGATTATGCAGGCGCTCAAGCAACAAGGCGTCACCCTGAAGGGTGTCAGTATGGTTGGGCTTTCTGATCCTGCTGTTTTGAAGACTTCTGGTGGATCACTTGAAGGAGTGCTTGGCACGAACTACGGAACAGTCCCTGTTGGGGTGAATAACCGAGCAGTGAAGACATTCGCGAGTGGCATGCGAGCTGCAGGGTTGAACCCTTACGTCTCAGCAGCCCCACAAGGCTACCTAGGCGCTGATCTCCTTATTAAGGGACTCAAACTGGCGGGCAAGTGCCCAACACGCGAAACCTTTATTACGAATCTTCGAAACTTTACGAGTTATGACGGTGGGGGATTGCTTCCAGAAAAGATTAGTTTCAAGGGCCCCGGTTTAGTTCCTAACGGAAATCCACCATCGTGTACTTGGTACATGGTTGTCAAGGGCACTGAATTGGTGCCTGATACAAAGCCAACCTGTGGCGTCAAGATTCTTGATACCAACACTGGTCAGGTGATTTACAGCAAGAGTTAATCTAACTGGAGCTGTGGCGGGTAACTTCGGTTGCCCGCCACAGCTTTTTCCTAGATCAACCGTTTTCGAAGTCGGATAGGCCGCAACAGGGTTGAGTCTTCATATTGCCTCCGCTCGGAGTCTGTAACTGATAAATTTCTTGATATGAGTGTGATGTCAGTTGGCGATCGACGCCGGCCAGCAACTCTCGTGCATACCTCGGATTGTCATTTAGAAAAAACTGATGGCGGGCCTGAACAGTTGGCTTTTCGCGCTGTCATTGATATGGCAATCGATCGGCAAGCAGATGTTTTATTGATCGCCGGTGATTTGTTCGACCACAATCGTGTTAATGAAGAGATCGTTGTCTGGGTTGCTGGCCAACTCAACCGGTTCCCTGGGCCGGTCGTGCTTCTTGTCGGAAATCATGACAGCTTGCATGACGCTTCGGTTCATCGTCGACATGATCTACGAGATACCTGTGATCGACTCATCATGCTTGATCACCCAGAGGGTAAGATTTTGGATCTTCCAGGGACTGATATCACTATCTGGGGTCGTGCAATGGTCGAACATTCTCCGGAGTTTCGGCCTTTGGCCAATGCTCCCATGGGGCAAGCCGATCGCTGGAGTGTCATCGCAGCGCACGGTCTAGTGGAGGCAGAAGCAGGACGTTCATCACCAATGTCAACGAAAGAAATTTCCGAGCTATCTGCAGATTATGTGGCGCTTGGACATGTTCATGTCCACACGATTGTTCACGAGAGTCCACCCACACGTTATTCGGGAGCCACCCATGTGCACTGGACTGATACCAGCGGCTGTGTGGTCGTAGATTTCATCCCTGGCGAAGGTGCACGCGCGCAATGGGTCTCCGTAGACAAGTATTTATCCGTGGACGTTAAGGCTCAATCCTCGAATTAAATGTATGCAGCAGTGTCCATATAGCGGCACTTCTTGCAGGTGCCATGAATTGCTAGATGGCTCAGGTCAAGGTCGAAACCATGCTCGGTATCAAGACGCATCCCAAGTTCATTCGCAAGGTTTGCTCCTGTGCAGGTGACCTTGCTGCAGATATCGCAGACAAGGTGAATATGTGCACGATCATCCACCAGGAAGTAGGTAGGTGCTCCGTGGCCAAGGTGTGCGTGAGCGACTAGCCCGATGTCTTCAAGCACTTCAAGAGCTCGATAGACGGTTGAAAGATTTACGGCCGATGAGACCAATTGAATGTTCGTCAGGATTTCTTCGGCAGTTGCGTGCTCGAGGTCTGCGACAGCTTTGATGACCATCTGGCGTTGAGGCGTAATTCGCACGCCATGTTCTCTTAAGTAGTCGTCCCAGTTCATTGAAGTCATGTCAGCCAAAGTTTCTCGTGGGTGGAGTGGGCATGCATTGCTCAGGCCAGACAGTTATACAAGGGCTGAGGGAGACGATGACCAATAACCACCGTCCAAGATTACTTGTACCTGCTGCTGATTTGCACGTGAGGTGGCTTACGAGTTGTTCGCTGTGAGGGAAGATCTATGAGGGAACACGCCGAGAATTCGGTTCTGGCACCGATTGTTGTTAGTTTGTCGTCTGACCGAGTCGTTCAACTGAACCACTCGAGGTCGTCTGCTCGGGAAGCTTCATCTCCCACTCTCTGTTGCGTTGACGCGTAATCGGGCCAGCAACTGCGGCCAATCGCGCACATCAACAAAGGATTTATTTTGACATCTGTAACATCTTCTTCTTCCACCATGTCCGTTGACAGTTTTGCGGCTCTTGGTGTTCCCGGAAAGCTCGTTCAAGCCCTTCGCAATTCTGGTATCGATGCGCCCTTTCCAATCCAAACGGCCACCCTTCCCGATGCGCTGGCTGGCCGCGATGTGCTTGGCCGTGGTCGCACAGGAAGCGGTAAGACGGTTGCCTTTTCCTTGCCAACTGTTGTTCGATTGGCTGAGTCAAAAGCAGTGCGTAAGCCTGGCGCGCCTCGTGCACTGATCTTGGTACCAACGCGTGAGCTCGCGGCACAGGTAAACGTCACAATTGCGCCGCTGGCAAAGGCCATGAACATGACCACACTGGTGGTGGTTGGTGGGGTAAAAATCAACCCACAGATCAATGCCCTACGCAATGGTGTCGATATTTTAGTTGCGACCCCTGGTCGCCTTGAAGATCTCATGAAGCAACGCTTTGCAAAGCTTGATCAGGTCGAAGTCACTGTGCTGGATGAAGCCGACCACATGGCTGATCTTGGATTCTTGCCAATCGTGAAGCGGCTTCTTGATGCAACGCCTAAGAATGGGCAGCGCTTATTGTTCTCGGCAACGATTGATGCCAGCGTTGACGTATTGGTGAAGCGTTACTTGAGCTCGCCAGTGACTCATTCAGTTGACAGCGCTGAATCGCCGGTACCCGAAATGACCCACCACGTCATGAATGTCACCTCAGATCACAAGCCATCAGTGGTGAAAGAACTTGTTTCGGGTGAAGGTCGCACACTTGCCTTCACACGCACAAAGTATGGTGCCAAGAAGTTGGCACGTCAGCTCACTGCTGCCGGTATCCCTGCTGTTGATCTACATGGAAACCTCTCACAAAATGCACGGGTGCGTAACCTCGCAGCATTTTCTGACGGTTCGGTGCGGGTTCTCGTAGCAACAGATATTGCTGCACGCGGTATTCACGTTGATGGTGTCTCACTTGTCGTGCACGTTGATCCACCAGCGGAGCACAAGGCATACCTACACCGTTCCGGCCGTACGGCTCGTGCGGGAGCAGAGGGCATCGTGATCACGGTTGGCACACCTGATCAACGCAATGACGTTCGTTCACTCATGAAACTCGCAGCAATTTCTCCGACGATGCACTCTGTGATTCCAGGAGACGAAGTTATTCGCACCCTCGTGGGTCCAGCCGCGTCATTTGTGAAGCCGACCCCGGTTCAGATCGAAAGTGCTGATGCGCCTCGTCGACCTATTACGCCTCGTGGGGGTTCGCGTAAAACTCCTGCACGACCAAAAGCACAGCAGGGTCGTCGTAGATAAGTTTTGGGTTTAGCGAACCATGAGAGTTCCGCCGTCAATTGCAATCACTTGGCCTGTCATGAAGTTCGCACCAGGGGACGAGTAAAAGGCCAGCACGGGTACGAAGTCCGAAGCGATATCGCCTAGCTTGCCGCCGATAGGCACTGCGGATTTCATGATTTCGTCGTGAGCAGCGAGAACGTCAGCAGGCATTTCGGAGCGAGTCTTGTCGTACATAGGCGTCCAGATAGCTGGACAAATCATGTTCACGGTGATCTTGTATTGAGACCATTCCTTGGCAATCGTTCGGCTCCAGGCTGTCACGGCGCCTTTGCTGGCTGCGTATACCGACTTGTTTGGAAGCCCCATGATTCCTGCGGCAGACGTGAAGTTAAGAATTTGCCCACCGTTTTCTTTTAGGGCCGCAAATGCTGCTTGATTTGTGAGCATGGTTCCAAGTGCATTGATGTTCATTACCTGGTGCCAGAGTTCCACCGTGTTGTTCTCAGACAATGAAGCGGGTGCAATTCCGGCTGCATGGATCAAGACGTCAAGCCCACCAAGATGATTGATAGCCGCCGCCACAGCGGCATCCACCGAGGATTTATCGGCCACATCAACCTGAATGAAATGCGCGCCGGCTTCGGCCGCGATAGCTGATCCGCCCGCGGTATTAAAGTCCAGCGAAACAACATGTGCGCCCAGGCCAGGGAAGGCTCGCACGAGGCCTTCACCCATGCCGCTTGCTCCGCCGGTGATGATGATGCGACGTCCGTCGAGTTGAGTCAAAGTCATAGGTTCAGCCTAGGTGCACTTCGAGTGGTTGTTCAGGAAATTGGTGATACTGCGGGATTTGAGGCCAAAATTGCGACCTTCGCTCGCGAGGAAACAGGTGAGTCAAGGCCCTAGTCAGCAGGCACACCAAGGTCGCTTACGATCAGTACACATGGGCTTGTCCCAGAAGTGTGAGGAGCAACCTTGAGTCTGTTTTCTCGTGCGGCTTCCTTAGCCGTGGTGCCAGTAAAAAGTGGCGCGCGGTTCGCCGGCGCTGCGACGATTTCCGCATTCGGTGGCGATAAAGACACTGCCTATGGCAAAGCGACGCAAGCCTCAGTTGAAGAGCTCACGAATGCTCTTGCAAAAGCGCGCGGCCCGGTAATGAAGTTCGGACAGCTCCTCGCGCTGTTTTCATCCACGTTGCCACCAGAACAAGCTGAAATGCTTTCTTCTTTGACCCGTCTCTATGAAAACGCTGAACCGCGCCCTTTCAAAGACGTGGAAGAGATCTTTAAGAGACTACCCAAAGGCACGGTGATTGACGAGGTAGCGGTTGCTGCAGCAAGCCTTGGTCAGGTGCACATGGCCACATGGCCTGATGGCCAGCACGTAGCGATAAAAGTCCAATACCCAGATGCCCATCGCATTGTTCGATCAGATTTATTGCAACTTCGAACATTCATGCCTTTGATTCACCGACTTATTCCTACCTTGGATGTAAAGGCACTTCTTCAAGAGCACGCAGATCGCTTGTGGGATGAGCTCGATTACACCCATGAAGCAAAGTGGCAAGAAGAGTTCCGACTCGTGTGGGCGGCAGAGCATCCCGGGGTGGTAACCATTCCCGCAGTGATCTTCGCGGATTCAACGTTGCTTGTCACTGAATGGTTGCCAGGGATTCCATATTCAAATTTGCAGTCTGAATCCGTTGAGCAGCGCGATCAGGCTGCAAGAAATCTTGCTCGATTCACCCTGTGGTCACCTAAAATTGTTGGCGCAATTCATGCAGATCCGCATCCTGGTAATTTTCGCCTGATGGATGACGGTTCCATCGGTGTTCTCGACTTCGGATCAGTAGGTCATCCTGCGGGCGACTTCACGCATCTTTTTGTTCGTACTTTTCAGCTCGCAGCAGCCGATGATCTTGAAGGTGTTCGAGAGTTATGGCTGAACGCCGGGATGATTATGAATTCGACGAGTGCTGAAGAACTAGCACGCATTATTTCCTTAGACGTCACTCCTTACGTGCAACCTGAATTCCATTTTTCTTCAAACTGGATTACTGAGCGGGCCGGTGACTGGTCAGATCCAGGCGGTTCGCTGGAGGATGCGGGGAAGTTGTCATTTCCACCGAGTCTGCTGCTTGAGCATCGGGCAATCACCGGCATGCTGGCGCTGCTGACCAGCATTGACGCCACTGTTGATTTCCAGACTGTGATTGATGAAGCCGTGAATGAATAGTCGAATACCTGAGATTTGTGGGGAAACTCAGAGAATTTCTGTCTGAAATGACCTATTTGTCACACCCCTGTAACAAATGAAGCGATTTCATTTCTTAGGCTCATCCCCAACACGCGCCGCGCTAGAGGCTGTGCGCTTTGTCGAGAGGGATCGAACATGAGTGGAAACGCTGTACGCCTGCAAGCAATCAAAGATGTAGAGGCCTACGTGCCACCGGCGGTGAGCTATGACTCTACTGAGGCTCCCGGCGAAATCTATGGTCAGAATGTATTCAACAACGCAGTGATGCAGCGCCGCTTGCCAAAGAATGTGTACAAGTCAGTTTCAGACACTATTGAAAATGGCACGAAGCTTGATGCAACAGTGGCAGATGCCGTTGCGGCAGCAATGCGCGACTGGGCCTTAGAAAAGGGTGCAACTCATTACGCGCACGTGTTCTACCCATTGACTGGTTTCACCGCAGAAAAGCATGACAGTTTCTTTGAACCAGTCGGTGACGGAACCACTCTTGCAGAGTTTGCTGGCAAGACCTTGATCCAGGGCGAGCCAGACGCATCAAGTTTCCCTAATGGTGGGTTGCGCGCAACCTTCGAAGCCCGTGGTTACACCGGCTGGGATGTCACCAGCCCGGCTTACATTCTTGAAAGTCCAAATGGCAACACCCTGTGTATCCCAACGGTGTTCCTGTCGATGACCGGTGAGGCACTTGACCTCAAGACGCCGCTCCTGCGTGCTCAGCAGGCAATGTCAGAACAGGCAGAGCGAGTACTTCGACTCTTCGGCAATGATCCTGATCATGTTGTTTCGTACTGCGGACCAGAGCAGGAATACTTCCTGATTGATCGCCACTTCTTCCTTGCTCGCCCTGATTTGCTCAATGCAGGACGCAGTTTGTTTGGCCACAAGCCGCCTAAGGGCCAAGAGTTTGACGACCACTACTTCGGGGCAATTCCAGAGCGAGTACTTGGCATGATGATGGACGCCGAGCGCGAACTCTTTAAGTTGGGCATTCCAGCTAAGACTCGACACAATGAAGTAGCCCCCGGCCAGTTCGAAATTGCACCTGTTTTCGAGCGGGCAAACATCGCTTCTGATCATCAGCAGTTGCTTATGACCACGTTGACCAGCGTTGCCAAGCGCCACGGCATGGCTTGCTTGTTCCATGAGAAGCCATTTGCTGGGATCAATGGTTCTGGCAAGCACGTGAATTTCTCGATGGGCAATGGCCGTCAAGGTAACTTGCTCAATCCTGGCGATACGCCACACGACAATGCTCAGTTCCTTGTGTTCTGTGCTGCTGTCATCCGCGCTGTGCACAAATATGGTGGTTTGCTTCGTGTTTCGGTGGCTTCGGCTAGCAACGATCATCGTCTAGGCGCTAACGAAGCACCGCCAGCCATCATCTCGATCTTTTTGGGTGACCAACTTGCAGATGTCTTCCAGCAGATTGCCGACGGTGGCGCAAAGAGTTCAAAGCGCAAGGGAACTTTGCGTGTTGGTGTCGACACCATGCCTGATCTGCCAGCAGACCCGGGTGACCGCAACCGTACGAGTCCATTCGCGTTCACCGGTAATCGCTTTGAATTCCGGGCACCTGGTGCGATGCAGTCCGTGGCCGGCCCAATGACCACGATCAACACGATACTTGCAGAGGCATTGGATTTTATTGCCAATGACCTTGAAGCGTCCCTAGCCAAGGGCGTTGAGTTTAATGATGCCGTGCAAGCGGTTCTTGCGAAAATCATGAACGAGCATGGCGCAGTTGTGTTCAATGGCAACGGCTACTCAGATGAGTGGCAAGTTGAAGCAGCGAAGCGTGGGTTGCTGAATCTGCGCACCACAATCGATGCCCTTCCTCAGTTGATCACTCCAGAGTCAATTGCATTGTTTGAAAAGTACGGGGTATTCAGTTCACGGGAAATGCATAGCCGCTACGAAGTTGCCCTAGAGCAATACATCAATAGCATCGCGGTTGAAGCAAAGATCACTCTGGAAATAGGCACCACCATGGTGTTGCCAGCTGCGATTCGCTATCAGACTGAATTGGCTGGCAACGTTGTGGCCCTCAAGGCTGCAGGAATCGATGCAGATATCTCAGCACTGAAGTCAATTTCAAAAACAGTCGACGAACTCAGTGCCGCCATTGCCACTCTTGGTGCGGCGCTGAATGCTGATGCGGGTCACGACCTGATGGATGAAGCTCGTCATGCGCAAAGTGTGCTTCTTCCAGCGATGGCCCAAACACGTTCTGCGGCAGACACCCTCGAAGGTGTCGTGGCAGACGACCTTTGGCCACTTCCTACCTACCAAGAAATGTTGCATATCCTTTAAGTTCAAAGAGGCTGCTTTGTGGGTCTTCGCTGGTCACTTTGGTGATTGGGGAAGGCCCACAAGTCTTTATCGGGGTATTCAGGTTTCCAGATATTCAGCAACCGCTTTCGCGAGTCGACCGGGGGCTCCCGTGATCTGGTCTGGATCGACTGCAAAAAAGAGTGAGGGCTCCACCATTTCGAGTTCGAGTACAACAGGGTTGCCCTCGTTGTCATTGATGAGATCTACCCTGGCATAGAGCCAATCAGGTGGCGCCAAACTCAGTGCATGTTCAGCGACCTCGATCTGTCTTGGTGTCGCAACTCTTGGAGTGATCGCTTCCTTAAGGAAAAGGCCTCCGTGAAATTCCTGCGCAGCGTTATCAAGTTCAAGGAGTGGCCCCTTGCGTATCGCATGGGAAAATTTTCCGGCGATAAATATCAGTGCTGTTTCGGCTGTGGTGTCAACTGATTGCAGATATGGCTGGATCATGACGCTGCGTCCACTTGCATGAATCTTGTGGATCGCAGTGTTAGCTTCGTCGGTTCTATTGGCACTGAGGCGGTAGGTGTCTCGTGATCCGGCTGAGATTGCAGGCTTCACCACGAATTGGTGATGGGGAAGTTCGAAAGCATGGCCGACCTCGATAAATTCAGTGGGCACGATAGGGACTCCGGCAGCGGCAAGTTCAAGCAGATAATGTTTATCTGAACTCCACTGCACGACGTTTTTAGGATTAAGTAGCTGAGTTTTTGTACTCACAGCGTGTGCCCATTCAAGAAAGGCTTCTCGCTGAGGGCTGTAATCCCAGGTTGAACGAATGAGCACGAGATCAAATAAGTCCCACTGCACAGCAGGGTCATCCCAGACGACGATCCGCGGGGACAGGCCGTGTGCCCAAAGTGCAGGAAGCAGTAACTGATCGTCAGGGTCTAAATCTTTGAACGCGTCGCAAGTGACGATGGCTATGAGCGGTTCGCTTCCAGAAACGCATGACATCGACACTGCACAAGGCTAGCGGCTCAACCAAAGATCTTGGCCAAGAATCTGCCTTGCTACTTTGCCTCTGCCATTTTTACGGGATCGCGCGTGAAGTAGAGCTTTCAACTCGTGAGGCTATCGAGCAGGATCGGCGTCAATCTCAAGACCCTTTCGTGAATTACCGAAAGTGCACGGGTTTGCAGATATCGTCAGCGCCATCACCTAGACCCTAAGAAATGGCAGCAATGAGTACTCCTTCGCAGGCCCAAGTTATACGACTCCTAGGGGGATCTGTTCTCGTCGGTGTTGTTGCAGGGGCTGCAGCCTCGATCATGCTGTGGATCATTGAAAAAGGGACTGAGCTTTTCTACGTCCATTTGCCCTCAGCTTTGGGTATAGCTGGCCTGCCATCGTGGTGGGTAGCGTGTTTACTCCTCATCGGTGCTGCAGCAGTTGCGCTAGCAAAAAAACTACCCGGGAAAACTGGCCCAGGTCCACTGAGTGGTTTCCACTTTGACCTTCCACTCGCAGTAGTACCCAGCGTTCTGGCCGCCGCATTAGCCACCTTGATTTTTGGAATTGTGCTTGGGCCAGAGGCTCCGCTTATTGTGTTGGGCAGCGCAGTGGGGGCTGTTCTTACTCGTAACGCCGATCCGCAAACACGCAAGGCGATGATGTTGCTGGGCGGAGTGGCAGCGATCGGTGCTGTCTTTGGTAATCCATTCGTCGCGGCATTCATGATTCTGGAATTCGCCGCAATTGGGATGGTTCCCGCAATGTTAATCACGCCAGTTTTAGTAGCGCTGGCGAGTTCATACGTTACGCAAATTGGTATTTGGGGTATTCCAGGATTCGGTGTGCATTCGCTGGCGGTGCCAGGCTTGCCCAGTTACAGCAGCATCGCGGCCGGCGATCTTGTGACCGCACTCGTGGTGTCAGTCCTAGCGGGTGCCGTAGCAATACTGGCGCGCAAGGGCGGCCTGGCGTTTGAAAGATTTTCATCAACTCGCGTCACGCGTGGACTTTTCATTGGCGCAATTGTTACGGCCATAGTGATTTGTATTGCAATGACGATATTTGATGTTTCGCCCCACCTTATTCTCTTTAGCGGAAATGCTGGGATGTCTTCACTGATTCAGCAGACTTCAGTTGTTTCGATACTCGTGATTTTGGTGGGCAAGGCAATCGCATACGCGATGGCATTGGGCGGTGGCTTTCGAGGCGGACCGATTTTTCCAGCAACATTTCTCGGTGTCGCGATTGCGGTTTTGACCGTTGCAGTCATCCCCGGTGATTCAATAAGCGCCCTGGCTGCCGCCGCGATTGCCGCCTCAGCCGCTGCAATGATCAAACTTCCGGCGACGTCGGCCATTTTGGGGATGGTGCTGATTGTCGGCGCAGGCCCGGCCGTGGCACCCTTCGCGATTCTTGGCGCAGTGATTGGTTTTGGTATCCGAACCTTTGTGGATAGCAAGGAT
>CANJCG010000019.1 GCA_947472655.1 Actinomycetota bacterium | reverse complement strand
GAATGCCATCTGGTTTCACCAACACTTGGCGTAGGCGGATTTTTCGAGCAGTTACTAAAATGAGCACGGAATGACAACAGCTTTTTCAGGCTTTGGCAAAGACCTTATTAAGTACTATATCCAGTTGGAAGAGAACAATAATCGTGAATGGTTTCACGCCAATCGTGCAATGTATGACGTAAACGTCGCTATACCGTTAAAGAAACTTGCCGAAGATCTTTCTGTTAACTACGGGACCATAAAAATATTTAGACCGTATCGAAATGTTCGGTTCTGGCCCGATCTTCCACCACTTAATGAGCATGCCTCACTGACAGCCAATGCTGAGGCTAATTCGGCTTTTTACATGCGTATTGATGCCGATGGCATGCTGCTTGGCGCAGGAAACTGGCAACCGAGCAAAGCTCAGCTCACGCAGTTTCGTGTCATTGCTTCAACGGATAGCGGGGCGCAAGCAATTCGATCAGTTCTTGCAAAAGTACAGGCACATGGATTCGAGCTATCAACCGACAACGCGGTGAAATCTGCTCCCCGTGGGTATGCCAAAGATAATCCGAACATTGGGCTCTTGCGCTTAAGAAGTTTGTCGCTGTCTGCGCACTTTGCGCCTGGACCGTGGCTGTATTCAAGCGACTGTTTAACCAAGGTGCTGCTCGGGTGGCAAACTCTTACCCCATGGATTCAATGGCTTCGCTCTCACTTGCCGCCTGAGTAACTTGTCGAATTGTCACGAATATCGCATTTAAACTTCGCAACAGTTCAGATTCAAGTAGTTTGCCTAACGTGGAAAAGCAAGAGCAGACAACACATGGGGACACCGGGATGAGCGGAAGCCCCGTTAACTGGCAACGCAATAACTTCGCTGCTGCTCTTGCTGTTTTTTTGCTCTGTATAACTTTCGCTTTTACCAATCCCTTCCTTCCGCTTTATATTCAAAAAATTGATGGAATAAGCCTGACTGAGGCCGCAATGTGGGCTGGCATCGCAGCCGCACTTCAGGGGATCGGTGCCTTTTGTTCAGGTCCGCTCTGGGGAATGGCAGGCGATCGTTGGGGCCGCAAGCCCATGCTCGTCAGAGCTTGTTTAGGTGGCGCGACCGGGCTTCTGCTGCTGGGATTCGTGACTACTGCTTGGCAGGTCGTAGTGATTCGATTGCTCATCGGGATTATGGCTGGGGCGCCTGCGGCCGCCATGGCATTAGTTGCGGCTGGAACTCCAAGTGAGGTTTTGCCCAAGGCTCTCGGACGAATCCAGGCCTCAATTCTTGGTGGCTCGGCGATGGGCCCACTGATTTCAATTGGTCTAGTTGCGATTTGGGGTTACCGGACCACCTTCATCACCGCTGGATTCCTCATGTTCTCTGGAGCGGCTGTGGTGATGATCATGATTCGCGAACCGCGCGAAGCCCTCGCTCCCGCTCATTCCGCTGAAAAGCAAAGGATGGGTTCGTTACTTCGGATGCCGGTTGTCTGGGCAGCCCTTGGGCTTGTGATGTGCTTGAGTTTTGCAGGACCACTCATCCAACCAATACTCTCCCCGTATGTAGTGACGCTTCTACCTGAGGGCACCAACCCAACGGTTGCAGTCGGCCTAATGTTTTTCGGAGTCTCAGCAGCAAGCGCTATAGCAGCGATCTATGCCGGAAGACTTATTGCTCGCATCGGCATCCAAGTAGTTTTGCCTTTGTCAATTGTGGGAGTCTCACTCTTCCTTTTCCCAATGGGCTTTGTGAAAGGTGTAGGCGTACTCGCCATTCTTGTTGTGATCATGTCACTCTTCCAAGGGCTACTACAGACAAGTTCAGTCTCACTACTGCCTACCTTGGTTTCTGCAACAGCACTGAGTTCGATGTTCGGCCTTTATCAAAGTGTGAGCTCTCTTTCTTCATCCCTTGGACCAGCAATCGGCGGTATCGCTGCCGCCCATATTGGGTTTAGCGCTGTGTTCCCGGTCGCGGCTATAGCCTCTTTATCTCTTGCGCTACCGATGTTCTACAACTTTAAGAGAGTGGCGAAGAAAGCGGCAGCGAAGGAAGCCGCAGCCGGACTTATCGCGGTGTGATTCAAAACTCAACAGCACTGCTATTCGGACTTGCTTCCTTCATTGATCGCCCATTTCATGAATCTAATGAAGCCAAAAATTACAAGACCGATTACGGCTGCTGCTTCCAAAATTCCTAGCCACATAGTGATCTGAGTAGATCACGTCTTACTGCGGTCAGTGACGATGGGGCTGTTCTCACACCTCAACAGCGACGATGTCGCTTGCAGCCTTCGTATCGATAGCCATATCCGCCTTCGACATCCGAATCATTACGAGCCACACCACTCCAGCTATTGCTACAAAGCCTGCGGTCCAAGCAAAAGCCGTTGTGTACCCAGCGAGTTGGGCAGCAGGATCTTTTTCGCTCACTCCTGCTGCGGCAGCATACGTGGTTGTTTTCATGGAGGCGATCGTGTTCAAAACGGCAAGCCCTACTGCACCACCAAGCGCACCCACCATGGTGAGCACCCCTGAGGCAACGCCGGAGTCATGAGCGCCAACTCCGAAAAGTGCAACCGACGAAAGCGGAACCATGATGAAACTGACGCCCAAACTACCGATGAGCATGCCAGGGAGTACATGTGCAGCGTAGCTACTCGAAAGTTCTAGCTGACTGAACAAAGTTAATGCAATGACTGCCAAGACAATTCCGATGAGCGGCAAAAACCGAGGCCCATACTTGGGCAAGAGTTTGCTAGCAATAGTCGCGCTTATCACCATGCCTGTAGCAAATGGCAGGAACATTAAACCGTTTTGCACTGGTGAAAGTTTCAGTGCAACTTGGAAGTAATAGGAGAGAAAGAGAAACATTGATAGCCAGCTCGTGGCAATCAATAGTGAAGTGAGGTAAGCACCGCCACGATTGCGGTTCATCAAGATAAATAGCGGTAAAAGCGGATGAGATGATCGATTCTCCCAAATAAAGAACAAAATGATAAGGAGCGCTGCTAGCCCAATCCATGGAAAAGCAGTTGACCAACTCGGATTCTTGCCACCGATTTGGCTTAACCCGTAGACCAGACTGAACAAGCCCAAGGTTGAAAGCAGTGCACCCGGAAGGTCATAGCGGCGATCACCCGATGGATGCGGATCTGGAAACCACATCACCGCGCCAACCATCATTAATAGAGCCATTGGCAAACTGATAAGCAAGGTCCATCGCCAGCTTGCATATTCAGTCAGGAAACCACCGAGCATCAACCCGGTTGCAGAACCCATGCCCGCCGTTGCACCATAGACGCCAAATGCTTTAGAACGTTCTTTGATATCAATAAACATGTAAGTCAAAAGTGAAAGCACTGTTGGAGCAACTAACGCAGCAAACATGCCCTGCAGTCCCCTACTGAACACCAACATAAATTCATTGACAGCTAACCCACCCAAACCGGAAGCAAGAGCAAATCCGCCTAATCCAATAATGAAGACACGCTTTCGGCCGGCGAAATCTGAGATACGGCCGCCTAGAAGAAGCAACCCGCCAAAGGCCAACCCATAAGCCGTAACTACCCACTGCCGGCTTGCATCAGACATGCCAAGGTCATGCTGCATCGAAGGAAGCCCGATTCCAACCACACCTACGCTCTGGGCAAACATCAAATTGGTAGCACCCAAGACGATCAAAGCTTTCCAACGCAACGGATAATGTGAAATTTGCGGCAGTGCAGCCATAGAAAAGTCCATTTCAGCAATGATCGGAAATATCTCGAATTTGAGATGAAACTAGCCGAATGTTTCCGATTTCTCATAGAAACACGGTTTCTGCCCTAGCCCATGAAATTCTCTGTCGACGAAAGGCTCGGTCACTGCCCGTAGTGTGAAGATTGTTGTGAGTTCCTGCGCCTAACTTCTTGCCCGTTGCCGCAATGAACTGACCAAGATCGTGAAATTTAGTATTTTGGGAAGTAGTTGTTTAGGCACCATTTCCCATGTTGTAATTTCTGGAGTTTTTCAGCGTATTAAAGGAGAGTTCAGATGGCCAAAACGAAGGCTGTAGCGCCTGCACCCGTCACTTTTGAGCAGGGCGCCCATTGCCCTATCGCTCACATCACCTGGACAGGCGCACCCCGTGCGGCCATGTCGGGCCATGCGATGCTCGACGAACTGCGCCATGCCGGTCCTATTGTTGAAATTCCCTACTTGAGCACAAAGTTCTACATGGTTACTCAACATGACGTAGCACTTGAAGTTGCTCAGAACGCAAAACTCTTTCCTCAGCAAGTACACGATATGGAAACAGGCGAGAGAGTTCCTTACACGTTCATTCCTCAGATGCTCAATGGCGCCGAGCACGCTACGTGGCGTCGACTACTGGCTTCATATTTCGCTCCTGGAAAAATAAATGCGATCGACGATCGCATCCGCGACCGCGCTGCTGAACTAGTAAAAGGCCTCGTTGACAAAGGCGAGTGCGATTTTGTTCAAGACTTTGCGCTGCGCTTTCCAACCTCAGTATTCCTAGGGATGATGGGGCTTCCTGTCGATCAGCTCGACATGATGCTCGGATGGGAAACAGATATTCTCCACCCTGATGAGCCTGACCCTATGGTCGCGCGCGATAAAGCACAGGCTGCACAAGGTGCTGTTACCCAGTACTTCGCAGGCATGATCGCAGAGCGGCGAGCGATGGCGCCAGAGACTCGACCTGCTGGAATTGCAACAGAGGCGCTCGACTGGCAAATTGATGGTCGTCAAGTCACTGATCAAGAACTATTGCAATTCTATTTATTAATGTTCATGGCTGGCTTAGACACCGTCACTGCAGAGCTCACTTACGGCTTTGCACATTTGGCAAATAATCCCGAAGACCGTCAGCGCCTCGTTGATGATCCAGGCATTGTCGATCGAGTGACCGAAGAATTATTACGTGCATATCCAATTGTGAATATCCCACGCGAAGTTTCCGAGGATACGGTGATTGCCGGATGCCCAGTAAAAGCCGGTTCCTTTGTCGTCGTGAGTTTGCCAAGTACTGGTCGCGATGAGAAGCAGCATGATGATCCACTGAATATCGATTTTGACCGTGAGACCAAGTCTCACCTCACCTTCGGTGCAGGTCCTCATCGTTGCTTGGGCTCCCATCTAGCCCGCCACGAATTGACCATCGCTTATGAAGAGTGGCACAAGGTCATTCCGAACTATTGGGTACCAGAAGGTTATGAAGCGACCGAATCAACCGGCGGGATGATGGCCCTAACCTCATTGCCACTTCGGTGGAAAGCCTAACCTCCTGAACGAACCAAAAACTGGGCCTCACCTAGCGAAAATTGCTGAGTGGGGGCCAGTTTTTTATTGGGAGTGCCCTCCACCCGCACGAAGTTCGGGCTAGCGTTCGACTACATAGATCTAAGGAGAAGCAAAATGAGTCGTGCATTGATTTGTGGTGGCGGTGGTTCTGTGGGTACCGCTTGGGAGTCCGGATGGTTTGCTGGGTTACAGCAAAAGGGTGTCTGGCTCAATGATGCCGACTTTATTTTGGGTACGTCTGCTGGCGCTGGTGTCGGAGTGCAGATTGCCTGTGGTCACGACATGATGGCTCAAGTTGAGCGCTACAGAGCAGCCGGAAAACGCGCAGCTGCTGGTGGAGCAACTGCGGTGCTGAATTTTGACACCGGTGGTCAGACTGCCTTTCGTGATCTCTTTGATCGCGGTCAAGCCTCCGGGCGCAACGGCGACGTAGCTGTGCGCAAGGACATTTCGCAGGCAGCTCGCGAAGCAGTACCAACAATTGAACTCGAACCATTTTTGCGAACCTTCAAATACCTCGCAAATGAACCTTGGCCAGCCTCTTACAAGGCAGCTTGTTTAAATATCGACACCTACGAGTTTGAGGCAATCGGCGCAGATCTAGGCGGGTCCTTGCAAAATGGAGTGGCTGCAGGATGTGCAGTTCCAGGTGTTTACCCACCGATTCAGGTCGGAAAATATTCATATGTTGACGGCGGATGTTTATCTCCGACAAGCATCGATCTTGGTATCGGCTACGACAAGACTCTGGTGCTTCTCGTTGCCGAAGCTCCACAAAGCGAACTTGATGCATTACGAAACAGCGGCACCAATCATCTCATCATCTCAGTGGATCCCGATGTGCATGCAAAATGGGGCGGCAACCTCATGAATGCATCGATTGCTTTTGAAGCTGCCGAACAAGGCCTGGAGCAGGGAATGCGTGACGCCGATCGCGTTAGAGCTTTCTGGCAGTAACGCAGAACTACCCCATAGCCGCTTTAGCGGCGTCATAAGTTGCTTTGGCAGCCTTAGTTGCAGCCATTGCTGATTCTGCAGTTGCTTTGGCTTCTTTCGCTGCACGATCTGCTGCTTGAAAAGCGGCACGAAGCGACGCATCCTTTGGATTGGCTTCTCCTGCCGCTCTTGCTGCCTTTGCCTCCTGAGCTCGCACTTTGAGATTAGCGATCGCGGCATTCGAAGCTGCAGATGCAGCGTTCAGTTGGGCACGCGCAGCTTGAACAGCACGAATTTGCTCAGCTTTGGGGTTCACTTTTGGTGCTTTCTTGACGGCTTGTGGAGGCCTCGTTCCTGGTTGCGCTGCACGGGTCGGAGCCGAAGATGCTCCGGGAGCTCCCGATGCTGTTGGTTGCGCTGCGCGGGTCGGTGCCACGGAAGCGGCCGGTGAACCGACCTGTGTTGGAGATGGTGGCTGATTCGCTGCGGAGGCCTTGGGAGCCGCGGGAGACGCAGATTCCGCGGCAGATGCCATGCTCGCGCTACCACTAACGAAAAGGGCAGAGATTGCAACACCCATGAGGACTTTTTTCATTTTATGATTCCAATCATCCAGTTGAGGGAGCGACCAACCTCGTCGGCACCTTTTCGTTTGTAAACGGTAGACGTTAGCCGCTTTGTCTTTCACCGTCACGCTTTTGCACCTTTTAAGCGGCTAATACTGAGCACCGTAGCGGTGAACACTCAGCCCGTGATTGCCAGGCCTCTCGTGTGTCCATGATTCGGAAATACACATGAAAAACTTCGCAATGCCGACTTGGATACGTGGTTTTTCTTAGCCACCTAGGAAACCAAGCGGCTTTCTAATGCGGCTAATTCTTGAGTTGATAGGCCTAGGCCTTCAACCAAATAACCTTCGATGTCACCGTACTGAGATTTCACATGGGCGAAGGCTGCATCCAAATAATCTGGGTGTGAATTGATGAGAGCAAGAAATGCATCAACATCACCACCAGAACTGCGAACATCTTGTGTTGCCTGCGCATAACGCTTGACAAGCTTCTCGTTGCTATCTGTGTACGCAGCCATCACTAATGAATCCTCGACGCCGATGAAACTTTGTAAGAATGCGGCCGCCCAGCCAGTGCGGTCCTTCCCTGCTGCACAGAACACCGCAGTTGCACCATCAGTTTCGATAATGCTGCGAACATAGACTGCATATCCGGCTCTGGCTGATGGTGCTTCCACAAATTTTCGATAGGTATCCATCATCATGTCTTTGCCCCCAGTCGGTGCAACTGGAGCGATGAAATCTCTATTTGAATTCGCAGTGACGCTCATCGCGGCGCCCGCAGCCGCAGCGCCATTGCCAGATAAATTTCCAGCGACATCAGCAATGACATACGTGACGTCAAAGGGCAGCTCTACGGGAAGCCGCAGGCGTTCATGGTCCATGCGAAGGTCAACGAGGTTGGTGAGACCCAATGCAGCAAGTGCATGCGAGGTTTTCGTGGAGGGTGATGTGAGCGCTTGCGTACGAAAGACCATTCCCGGACGAAAGCTGCGTCCAGTGCCAGCAGGCAAACCGCCAAGGTCACGAAAATTCGAAAACTCTTCTTGAACTATCGAACTTAATTCGGTGTGCACTTCGGGCTCCCGCTCGTAGAAAAGTGACTTGAATCTCTCATGCATCATGCTAGAAGTGCTCTCACGTGGGCGACTATTTTCCTTATCAAGAAGAAAGATCCTTTTTTCCGGGATGAAAACTCATGATTTTCCTAGACATCCAGCAGGCGAGAACCTAGTATTTCATTATCTTTCCAACCACATTGAGGAGTATGATGCAGCAGTTCGTAGGCGCGCCCATCTTTGACGCTGACCAGCACATGTATGAAACCGCTGATGCGCTCACCAAATTCCTGCCAGAGAAGTATCAGTCTGCGGTTCAATTCGTGCAGATCGGCCGGCACACCCGCATTGCCATCAAAGGTCACATCACGGATTACATTCCTAATCCAACTTTCGACCGAGTGGCCGTTCCTGGCGCACATGAACGCCATTACGCCGGACAAAATCCTGAAGGCCTCTCGCTTAAAGAAATGACCGGCCGAGGTATCGATGCGCTACCGGCGTTCCGTAATCCACAAGATCGCCTGCCTGTTCTCGATGAGCAAGGTGTGCATGAATCATTTATGTTCCCTACTCTTGCTAATCTTGTCGAACACAGCGCTGCAGAAGATTATGAACTTGTCGCTGCGATCATCCATGCACTGAATCAGTGGATGCTTGAAACTTGGACCTTTGATTATCAAAGTCGTATTTTTGCCACGCCTGTGATCAATTGTGGAATGGTCGATAATGCTCGCCGCGAATTTGAGTATGTCGTAAGCAATGGGGCCAAGATCGTGCTCATAAAGCCATCAGCTGTGTATGGCCCGCAGGGATGGCGCTCTCCTGCACTTCCTGAATTCGATGCGTTCTGGAGCGATGTTGAATCATCTGGCATTCCAGTCGCGATCCATGCCAGCCAGGCGCCATTGAGTGGCTATATCGATCAATGGGATCCTCCTGGCACGAATAACTTCATGACGCAGGGTGTCTTTCGGAATTTGGTGTTGGGACATCGCGATATTTCAGACATGGTGGCTAGTTTGATTTGCCACGGCACTCTTACACGATTCCCAAAGCTGAAAATCATGAGTGTTGAAAATGGCAGCGATTGGATCAAGCCGCTCTTCAACGATTTTTCCACCTGGATGAAGAAAATGCCGCAGGCCTTTGAAGAGAATCCTCACGAGGTCTTTCGCCGAAACATGTATGTGAGCCCATTCTGGGAAGGCTCAGTGCAAGGTCTAGTGGACTTGGTCGGTCGAGATCGTGTTCTTTACGGCTCCGACTATCCACATCCTGAAGGCTTGGCTGAGCCACTCGGCTTCTTCAAATATGCCGAGCCAATGGACGAGAACCTCACCTACGACTTCATGGGTGACAACGCACGCCGCATGATGGGCCTGCCTGTTCAAAATCCTGCGGGTGACGCCTTAGCGATGTCGGCTTAATCTCGAGTGTTGATGCCTGACCAAAACTTGGGTCAGGCATCAACACTGGCCCGGCACCAGCCGAAACGCTGTCTTTAACTCGTCGATATCTGATTGAGAATTTGCGCTACGCGAACTGAATCCACGATCGGTACCACCCAAGCAGCAGGGTCGCCGAGAATCTTGGCACTTACTTGCTCGACCATGATCTGATAAGCGTCGACCGCAGCAAACTCTTCTTCAAGACCATTAACCGCGAGCGCGCTCGTCGCATTCCATGTTGTAAAGGCTGCCTCGCCCAGCATCGACACGGTACCGTGACTTCCAACGACTTCCAACTTCTGAAATTCGGGTTGCTCAAAAGAACTTATTGACTCGACTGCACTCGAATTCGCCAGCACACCGCTCACTTTGGTTGTGAGATCAACTCCACTAGCGCCAAGTGAGCGATCTACCGACAGCGAGGTGAGTTCCTGCGCGACACCACTTATACCCACCCAAGCGTGGACTTCATACACTCCAACATCTAGAAGTGCCCCTCCACCCATCTGCGGGTTTGCTCGGTAATTACCTTCAATGCTTCCTTCGAAAGTGAAAGCAGTTGAAATCTTGCGCACTTCGCCGATCTCTCCTGACTGGATAATCTCGACTAGCCTGCGAAACCGCGGATGCCAACGCGACCACACAGCTTCAACAAGAAGCTTTCCAGTTGATTCCGCTGTTTGTGCCATGAATAAAACTTCTAGAGCATTGAGCCCTAATGGTTTCTCACACAACACATGCTTGCCAGCTTCAAGTGCGGCAATAACCCACTCAAAGTGCTGATGATTCGCAAGCGAGATATAGACGGCATCAACTTCTCGACTATCGAGTAAATCCTCATAGGAATCAAACACGAATTCAGGTGAAAGTGACCACGACCTTGCATGATCGCGACTTGCTACTGCGTAAAGGTTCGCATTGGATGCCGCATGAACGGCTCCCGCTAGAGCAGTCTGGGCAATCGCACCTGCACCGAGAAAACCCCAGCGAACGTTCATGAACGAAGGAGTTTCGGAACTACAGGGAAACCGTTGAGTTTGGCGGACTCTTCCGCTGCTTCCATCACTGCAACAACGTCTCGCGATTGCTGCGAAGTCACCGACATGACTTCAGTGTTATTGATGTATTCAACAATGGAGGCATGGAATGCATACGGTGGCACAGGTAGTAATTCGATTGGCTCCTGTCTGCCATCGGGATACCGCAGCGAGAGAATGGCGGGAAGATCGGCCACTTTTGGTTCAGCCGCTGAGTCCCATTCGGCGACGATCGCACCTTTGGTTCCCAAAACATAAAACTTTGGTTTTCTTGCTGCCGCCAGGTCTGAGTGAATAAACGTTGCCTGAGTGCCATCCACAAACGTGATGGTCACATGGGCATGGTCAGCATTCGTCACAAGATTCCAATGTCGCTTGTGATTGACACCCGATACGTGAGCAACCTGTGACGGCAAAATCGTGAGCACCTGATCCAAGAAATGACTACCCCAGTCGAATATTGCACCACCGGAAATTTCCACATCGGTGTGCCAGTGACGACAAGGTTCGGTGTAGCCACCGACAAACGACTCATAATGAAAGACTTCACCAATCACACCCGACTTGATGAGTGCCGCCATCGTTACGTAATCTGCATCAAACCTACGATTTTGGTACACGACTAACAGCAAATTCGCTTTTTCGGCCTGTGCCATCAATTGATCGCACTCACTCGCAGAAAGTGCCATCGGTTTTTCAACAACCACGTGAATTCCGCGATTCAGGGCGGCAGCCGCCCAGGCATAGTGACTATTCGGCGGAGTGGAGATGATGACTAAATCAATGAGTCCAGAGTCAAGCATGGAATCTGCATCGATAAAGGTGTCAATATCTGGTGCGAGCTCAC
Source organism: Actinomycetota bacterium (assembly GCA_947472655.1). GTDB lineage: Bacteria > Actinomycetota > Actinomycetes > S36-B12 > S36-B12 > UBA11398. The sequence continues at coordinate 6,555 of CANJCG010000019.1, read as the reverse complement.
GCGCTGCGATCAGTCTTTCCGGATTTTGATCGCAGACGGCGACAAGCGCTAGCCCGTCTGTAGCTTGAACGGCGAGGTTGTGTTCATGGCCAATTTGACCGTAAGCAAGCAGACCAACACGCAAGTCGGCGGCTTTCATACACACCTCCCCCCTCGAGGTCAGTCCCAGCTTTTCACCGGGAAACTTGGGCTAATGCAAATCTGCAGATCTCAGTATTGCGGATACACGATCACCCACGAAACCGGCACTAAAAAATCGGGTGCTATGAAAAAACTTCACCGACTAGACCCATTGGCAGGATTGTTCATGTCTTGATCAACCCTGCCAACGACTCCAGTACTAGGGCTGAATCAATCTCGGTTGGCGCACCACTGCATGCTTCAAGATTCGCCTGAGCTCTCTTCGCTAACGCTAGGATCCCCTGCTTATTTCCCCGTGCCTGATGAGTCAAAGCCGCAGCCCATTGTGCTACCGCCTGCCATGCCGGCCGTTCATGTTCTGGGCAGCACCGCCAACGCTGCTCGAAAACTTCATGTGCATGAAACGGTAAATCCTGAGCCAGATAACCATTCCCAATGCACCATGCTTCAGCGTTGCTGATTTGATCCCGTTGAGGTATTCCAGGAAACGCGTTATCTAGAGACCCTCGAAGGGGCTTTCCATATCGATCACGCGCCTGTTCGCTCACACATCGAGGATAAGGGGAAGTCAGACCTAAAGTGCCTTCAAAATGTCTTCGACACGATCCTTCGCATCGCCGAACAACATGGCTGAGTTTTCCCGGAAGAACAATGGGTTCTGCACTCCCGCGTAGCCCGATGCCATCGAGCGTTTAAAGATGATGACGTCGTTGGCATTCCAAACTCGAAGTACCGGCATCCCCGCGATAGGGCTACTCGGATCAGTTTCAGCAGCTGGATTGACGGTGTCATTGGCACCTATCACGAGTACTACGTCGATGTCCGTGAAGTCGTTATTGATCTCGTCCATTTCCAAGACGACGTCATAAGGAACCTTGGCCTCTGCAAGCAGCACATTCATATGGCCGGGTAGGCGCCCCGCAACAGGGTGAATACCAAATCGCACGGTGGTGCCATTGTCGCGCAATTTACGCGTCAATTCGGCGACTCCGTATTGAGCCTGCGCAACGGCCATTCCATAGCCCGGTGTGATGATTACTGATTTAGCGCTTCGAAGAAGTTCGGCAACCTGCTCGGCGCTTACTTCACGGTGGTCGCCATAGTCAGTGTCTTGGCTTGGTCCAGCTTCAATTCCAAAGCCTCCAGCAATCACCGAAATAAATGAGCGGTTCATGGCCCGACACATGATGTACGAAAGATAAGCACCCGAAGAGCCCACCAGCGCACCAGTAATGATGAGTAGATCGTTCTCGAGCAGGAAACCAGAAGCAGCTGCAGCCCAGCCGGAGTAGCTATTGAGCATCGACACGACAACTGGCATATCGCCACCACCGATGGAAGCAACAAGGTGCCAACCAAGTGCGAGCGCAACGATTGTTACTGCGATGAGGAGCCAGATAGTTGGAGAAATACAGAACCACACAGTGAGAGCAACGAATGCAACAAGTGCTCCAATATTGAGCAAGTTCTTACCGGGTAACACCATCGGATTGGTATTCATTCGTCCCGAAAGTTTTCCGAAAGCCACAATCGAACCAGTGAACGTCACTGCGCCGATGAACACACCAATAAATACTTCAGCGTGATGGATGCCCAAAGTGCCCTGTGAAATAAGATGCGCAACCTCAATGGGATCGCTGCCACCTTCGACTTGGAGGTAACCGCTCCAACCAACAAGTACTGCGGCAAGACCTACGAATGAGTGCAGAATCGCGATGAGCTCGGGCATGCCGGTCATCTCGACCACTCGGGCACGCCACAGCCCTATCGCCCCGCCCACGACCATTGCGATACCAAGAAGAATCAAACCGATGGCGTCGATCCCGCGGTCAATGGCCAGTGCAATAGTGGCAAGAAGTGCGATTGCCATGCCTGCAATGCCGTAGTTATTTCCGGCTTTGGCCGTCTCGTGCTTGGACAAGGCAGCAAGTGCCAAGATAAACAGAAGAGCTGCGACAAGATACGCTGCTTGTGTCGAGGATTCAATTGTCATGACGAATTAACTCCTCGAGAACATCGAAAGCATTCGGCGAGTTACAGCGAATCCTCCGAAGACGTTGATGCTGGCCAGCAGGATGGCGATAAAGGCAAGGGTAGAGATGACTGCGTCGCCGTGCCCGATTTGCAACAGTGCTCCAACGACGATGATTCCTGATATCGCATTCGTCACCGACATCAGTGGTGTGTGGAGTGCATGATGCACGCTACCGATCACGTAGTAACCAATCACGATTGCCAGCGCGAACACTGTCAAATGAACGCGCAATGAGACGGGCGCCGCTGCCACTAAGGCGAGGAGTAGTGCAGCACCCACTCCGATAATTGCGTATCGACGTTGTGCTGACATAGGTAATTTTACTGGAGTTTGCATCACAGGAGCGACCGGAGCTTGAGTCGGCGCCGCAGAAACCTGCACTGCAGGTGGCGGCCAAGTCACTGCACCATCACGGGTAACAGTGATTCCCCGTTGCACAACGTCATCCCAATCCAGACTTGCGACGCCGTCTTTTGCGGGTGTCATCAACTTCATCAGGTTGACAAGATTCGTTCCAAAGAGTTGAGAAGCCTGAGATGCAAGACGACCAGCAAGGTCCGTATAGCCAATGATAGTGACCCCATTAGAGGTGACCACTATTTCATCTTTGACGGTGCCTTCGACGTTGCCACCATTAGATGCAGCCATGTCTACGATGACACTGCCGCGCTTCATCGTTGAGACCATCGCTGAAGTGATAAGGACTGGTGCTTGACGTCCTGGTATGAGTGCAGTCGTGATCAAGATATCGATGTCTGGCACCCACTGGGAGTAAAGCGCTGCTGCACGTTCGTTGTAATCGTCTGACATCTCTTTTGCATAGCCAGTAGTCGAGACTTCGACCTCAGCCGAAGCAACCTCTAAATACTGGCCGCCAAGGGAGGCCACTTGATCCGCAACTTCAGGGCGTGGATCAGTTGCATAGACAACTGCACCCATGCCACCAGCCGTTCCGATTGCAGCAAGACCAGCAACTCCCACACCGGCGACAAGTACCTTCGCTGGTGGTACCTTGCCGGCTGCTGTAATTTGGCCAGTGAAGAAACGGCCGAAAACATTCGCAGATTCAATAACTGCCCGGTAACCAGCGATATTAGCCATTGAACTGAGCACATCGAGCGACTGAGCGCGTGAAATGCGAGGCACTGCATCCATGGCTAGAGCGGTGATATTTCGGCGAGCGAGATCTACTAATAGATCAGAATTGAGACTCGGGCTAAGCAAGGACACAAGCGTGGAGCCATCGCGCATCTGATCAAGCTGCTCAACCGAAGGCGCGTTCACACCAAAAACAATGTCGGCACCAGCCGCAGGACCAATCTGTGCACCAGCGGATATATAGGCATCATCTGAGAAATCGGCGGTGACGCCTGCATTCGACTCGATCACCACGCTGTATCCGAGTGAGATTAACTGAGCCACGGTTACCGGGGTAGCGGCGACTCGGCTCTCCCCATCCGCCGCTTCCTTGAGAACGCCGACGATCACTGCAACCTCCTCGAGAATGACGGACAGTCAGTCAGCCCCAAGCAGCCAACCGCAAAAGCATATATTCCCTGCCATCACGAGACGGCATCTGGATCCTGTGTCGATAGGAACCAATTCCGCTGCGGCGCTCAGGATTCAACGCGTGAAATTTCTGGGCTGAGTGTGCGATAGATCCACGCTCGCAAACAATCCAGGTGAACGTTATTAACAGCAACAACGTGTCCTCAGACTGCGTACCGAGCTAAGAGACTTTTACTTGCACCTGAGGTAGCGGTGTTAGTGGCGGGGAAGGCTTATTGGCAGTAGCCGGCGTAAACGGTTCATTCCAAAACGTTGATGACGACGGACAAATCTGGAGCACGCTCATGCCATATGTCCCTGACTTCTTTGGCCAACTGACTTCCAATGGGAAATACAGCGGCGTGCCAAAGGGAGCGGGTGCACCTTGCTTGCTCCAGGTAATCAAGGACCCACCATTGCGTTGCTTGGTAATGGCTGCATTCCATCCAGTAACAGGCTTAGGAATGACGCTGCCCCATGACTTGCCTATAAACGCCTGTACTTGCAGGGTTTCTTGAGCTCCATCAATGCAGCCGTGTTGAATTTCAAGAGTCATCGGACTCGTCGCTCCGGCGACTGCGTCCTTGCCGTTCAGCTCGATGATTGCATGTCCTTGGGCTGGCGTACCAACGGCCAACAGCGACCCCGCAACCAGCGCGACGAGAATAGTTGCAGAGCGAGTGCCGAAGCCAAAGTTCATACAAAAATCCTAGCCGACTGCCAAGCGGTAATTGAAAACGACCCGTGAAGTGGCAATCCAGCAAGTAACATCGGCAATATGTGCCACAACGACATCAGCCGCCCACCCGCTTCCCCACGATCTGTACCGATCACAGACCATCATGGCCTCACCCTGACCAGCGCCGACGGAACTTCGTTTTCCGCTTTTTACGCCACTTCGGCAAACCCACAGGTTGGGGTCGTGATCCTGCCTGATGTGCGTGGTCTCCATCCCTTCTACGGAGCACTCGCAGAACGGTTTGCTGAGGCTGGCTTATCCGCAGTAGCGATCGACTACTTTGCGCGCACTGCAGGAATTTCTGAAACTGGTTGGCGACCTGGAGATTTCGATTGGCAAACGCATATTAAGGACGCATCGTCCGTACAAGTCAATGATGAGACTCGGGCCGCTATGGACTTCTTGCGTACCCAACATGGGAATCAACTTCCAATTATCACTGTTGGATTCTGCTTCGGCGGAGGCCAAGCCTGGCGTCAATCTTCAAGTGATCTTGATCTTGCAGCAGTTATCGGTTTCTACGGTAGACCTGACACGGTGGGTCGTGCAGCAAAGCACTCGAAGAAACCAACCATCATGTTCATCGCTGGAGCAGACTCCACCCCGGTTGCCGATCAACTCGCTCTCGCTGAGGAAATGCGATTAGGTGGCGCTGAGGTTGACGCTGTGGTCTACGAAGGCGCACCTCATTCTTTCTTTGATCGTGCATTCGATGATTGGGGTGATGTGTGTGCTGACGTGTGGTCTCGCATTCTCACGTTGACTGATCGCTTGTCTGATGCGAGTGCAACGACTCGTTGAACTACGGTGAAACTTTTTCGTAATTGAGATTGACAGGTAACACACAGAAATTATTTCAGAAATCCTAAATGTGATATCCGCATGTCTCCACAATGCGCTCAAACGAGCGGCATAAGTGAATCCCCATAATTAATTCTGGAACTCAGCTATCCGAGTTCGCTTATGTGACAACACGAGAAGACACGCAATCACACCGAACAAGAAGATCACGCCTTGCACACCATAAACAAAGAATTTTGCAAGATCGGGATTTGCCATCCAGGAATCAATTTCTCTGCTGAGATTCTTTACGGCCCAAAGTGCTGCGCTCAGCACGGTGAGAATGACTGCAGGTAGACCAATACGAAGGGTGAGATGCTCAACGTGTGCAATGACTGCAACGGCGATGAGGGCTGGGCCGACTACAGCTAGAGCGGCATCAAAATGGTTGGTTCGGTCGGTTGCCAACTGGAAGAAACTGATTCCATAAATAAGCATGCCTACTGCAAATGCAGTCAATTGGAAGAAGGTCGCGTGAATTTCAGTCTCAGCAGACTTATCTCCATGTTCGAGCCGAGCTTCCTTTCGAGCCATGACCACAAATGTGCCAATTGACCCTAGAGTCCAAGCTGCGCCCCATGCCACGTATGAGAATTGGCTCCAGGTTTGTGTGCCACGCAGACTGGGATCTACGGCATAGGGAACCCAAACGGCAGCCGCCGCAACAATTCCAAGATTGAAAAGAGCTAGGGCAGCGATTCCAAATCTCGGTCTGTGATGATCAAGATGATTGAGCAGTGCTGCTGCGAGATTAAGCGTGCCCAGCGTCAAGAGGACATATTCAAATCTGGTTTCAGTTGGAGCCCAGCACAGCAAGGACTCCCCAACACCAAGCGCTAGGAAGCCAATCGCGGCCAGCAAAAGTGATGTGCGGCTCACATGAATCGGCTCAGCTTCGCGGTCCGAGCGCGACATGCGTGAAGTCCACGTTCCTGGCTTTTGCGTAAGACTCATGCGCTGACACTCCTTATATGTGAGTCAGCCAGGTTTAGCCGACCGTCAACAACCAACTATTTATTCTCTTAAAGCCACTTCAAACATCTCGCTTCTTTATCTCTTAGGCAAGGTATCCCACGCGTGCACTGATCACAGTGAAGACATGTCGACACTTCTAAATTCCTCCCCCAGAACCGTTGCTCAAGTTCCGACTAACACACAAAGTTCATATTGTGAGGATCGGTCTGGTGAAGGCGGCTCGCTCATGGGTAATCATTGGTAACGTCTACCACGTGAATTCTCGACTAGAGGCCCT
>CANJCG010000018.1 GCA_947472655.1 Actinomycetota bacterium | reverse complement strand
CACAAGCAGCGTTCTTCTGCGCAACCGAAAGAGCTGGCTTAGGAGTTGGCTTCGGTGCAGCATTAGCACCAGTCGCCGCAACCGACACCACCATTGCAGCGGCTAAACCACTGACAACGAAGGCCGAAGTACGGCTCTTCTTTAATGAATTTGACATGAATCCCCCTTAGAGGTCTGGCCCTGCAAAATGCTTGGCCGGATTTTGAGATCTAGAGCACGAACGACGTTCGCGTAGTTCGAAACTAGGGTCCCCACGTGTCGGATGCAGCATCGCGGAACCCATTGACGTCCGAATCGTTACAAATGCCGAAAGTTTTGTCCTGATAATCCGGATAAGTCTTGATATCCAAATACACAGAGAGCCATGCGATATCCAAGTTACCCGACGCGTAATGTTCGAGTGTGCCTATTTCTTTGTCTCGGATGATTGCGGCACGTGATTGGTACCCTCAGATCAGTGAGGACGGGCAGGTCAGCCAGCCGCTGCGATTCATCGATCTCGACGACGAAATTCCAGGTGATCTTTCAGATCTGAACAACCGAGTCTGTGTTCTCATCGGAATCACCCGGAATCCCACAGCAGACGCGCACCAAGTAGCTCAGCTTTTGGACCTGACCATTACTGATGCACCTACTGATGATGAAGCCTTTGTCGTAGTGCCAGATATCGATCAAGCCATGACACAACTTATCGAGTCGACAATGAACTTTGCCCGAGCCACGATGGTGCTTGGCGCGACTCTTCGATTAACGAAACAGCTGCCTACCGCAGATGGAATTGCAGCAGAAGCATCCGCATATTCAACACTTCTTGCCGGCCCAGAATTTGCACACTGGCTGAGTTCACGTTCGACAAAAAAAGTGATTGCGACTAACGAACTAGAGCGAGTTATCACTTCAATCACCGGTAGCACGTTGAACATTCGAATGAATCGAAAGCTTCGGTTGAATGCAATCGACGGTGCAATGCGCGCGAGTCTTGTTGATGCCTTCACAATCGCACTCGCCGACCCTACTTTGGATGTGATACTCACCGGTGAAGGTCCCTGTTTCAGCAATGGAGGTGATCTTCGTGAATTTGGCTCTACTCCTGATCCCGCCACCGCATGGACTGTGCGAATGACACAACATCCTGGTTGGTATCTGGCTCAGGTTTCAGACCGCGCAACAGCACATGTACACGGAAAATGCATCGGTGCCGGTGTTGAAATGCCCGCATTCGCATCACGTGTTATCGCGGATCCAGCCACCACATTTTATTTGCCTGAACTTTCAATGGGACTCATTCCGGGAGCTGGCGGCTGCGTAAGTATTCCTGCGCGCATTGGTGGTTGGCGCACACTTTGGATGGTGTTGTCGGGTGCAACCTTGACTGCAGACGAAGCACTGTCCTGGGGATTAATTGATGGCATCGTTCCCATTAATTAACGAACACCACATGAATGCACACCAATGGGCTCTGCAACTGCTCGATTTGGTCGGAGCCAAGACTCCTAACCCTGTCGAAGTTCTCGAAAGTACGCCACTAGCCGACTGGGCTCGAAGTGGTGCAATTGCAATTACGGGAACACCGACAAAACTTTTTACGCCGCCTGGGTTCGCCGCAACAGCTGCTCGCGGGGCACTCCTTGCTTTGGATTCGTTGATCGGTGCAACCGGTATCGCTGGCGAGCGGTTGCTCGCCGAAAGAGCCGCCATCACACAGTGGCCCGCAAAAGCTCCTTGGACTCTTGGCATGCACTGCCGAGCAGTGCGAACAACAGACGGCTGGTTTGCCTTATCCCTTGCACGGCAAGCAGATTTAGCTGCAGTGCCAGCACTTATCAGAGAACCAACTTTAGATGAATGGACGAGCGTTGATGCCTGGGCTTGCAGAATTACAACTGATGAAGCAGTTGATCGATGTCGATTATTTGGTATGCCTGCTGCCGCAATAGGAAGTGTGGCTGGGCGAGACCTCATGCGAATCACATCACATGGTCATGCCTCTGTTCGATCGCTACTAGGCCTACGAGTCGTTGATTTGTCAGCACTTTGGGCTGGGCCACTGTGTGCAAATCTTCTGCAACTCGCGGGTGCCGATGTGATTCGCGTTGAAAGTGAACAACGCCCCGACGGCGCACGGGTTGGAATTCCAGCTTTCGATGACCTCTTGCGCTCCGGTCAAAAGTCAGTGATGTTTGATCCAAAGAATCTTGAATTCCTGCATGCTCTTATTGCCTCTGCCGACATCGTGATTTCGGCTTCTCGTCCGCGTGGCCTTACTTCCCTTGGCCTAGACCCGCAGTCTTGGTTAGCATCCAAAGCAGCGGGCGTCTGGGTGCAACTCAGCGCTTACGGCTCGACTGAGGCCCAAGCTAACTGGATTGGTTTCGGCGACGACACAGCTATGGCTGCCGGTTTAGTGCGCTGGATTGATGGGATTCCTATTCCGATCGCAGACGCAATCGCTGATCCACTCACGGGTATTCATGCTGCAGTTGGCGCTGTGGGTTTGGCCCAACGAGGAGGTTCGCATCTCATAGAACTTGCGCTTGCCGATGTTGCCTCGGCGACAGTGAGCGATTCCCCCGTTCCAGACCCGATCTACCTCAATGGTGCGTGGCAAGTCGAGACTGAATTTGGGGTTCGTCCAATAGAAAAACCCAGGGCCCGAACAGTTATTGGAACAGCTCGAGCCCCCGGTGCAGATACGAATGCCGTGCGAGCCGAACTCGCTTTTTAGTTACTAGTTTTTTCATGCATGTTTTTATTGCTACTTCTTAGGTGGGCGGTATGACGTAGCAAGCATCAAAAATGCCGCACCGGTGCCAAGCGCTGCCGCAATGATTGCCCAATTGACGCCGAACATGCCCAGGTCGATCGCATTGTCAACAGACCACTGACCCGGACCAGCAGAAGCTAGTGCTACCGCGACAAATGCCACCAAGAGCACATATTCCCAGCCACCCTTGAAGATGAAGTAGCCCTTGCCCCGGTGATCCGTGAGCATCGCAACGACCATCAGGCCCACAACTCCAGCTGCACTCAAACCGGTGAGCAGGCCAATCGTGATTGCAATTCCCAATGCCATCTCTGTGCCAGCTGCAATACGCGCATGCAACCAACCCGGCTTAAGCCCTAACGACTCAAACCAGCCAGCAGTGCCTTTGAGCCCGCCGCCACCGAACACCTTGTTGTAACCGTGAGCAAACAGCATGGGGCCGATTGCAAGTCGAATGAGCAGCATCGCGAGATCTAGTGCACTGGAGTCTGTAAAGGTGCTGGTCATTGAGGGTTCTCCTTAAGCAGACGCCCTGTGATCTTGGTCGTCTATGGGTCGTAGTCCTGCCGCAACAGTCGCTGCGAGGTTATGGTGTGATTACTATCCCATCAAAAGCATCCGGCCACGCGCTCGCCGGGGCAATTTCGAACAGGACTTTTCCCATGCACATTGAAGGTATCAGCGCTGTTGTCACCGGAGCCGGCTCCGGCTTAGGCCTAGCAACCGCAAAAACTCTGGTCGCAGCTGGAGCAAACGTCGTAATAATCGATTTGCCATCGTCAAATGGTGAAGCTGAAGCACTGGCAATAGGACCTAAGGCAGTCTTCGTCGCGGCAGATGTGCGTGATGAGGCTCAGGTAAACACCGCACTCGACGCCGCACAGGAGATGGGGCCACTTCGCCTCGTTGTGAATTGCGCCGGAATTGCGACGCCAAATCGGGTCATGCGAAAGGGTGAGGCAACTGCGCTGGCTGAATTTGAACGCGTTGTTTCAATCAACTTGATTGGTACCTTCAACGTTATTCGTCTCGCTGTTGAGCGGATGGCGAAAATTGATCCGGCCGGCGAAGAACGCGGTGTCATCATCAACACCGCTTCCGTAGCCGCCTTTGACGGCCAAATTGGACAGGTTGCCTATGCCGCATCTAAAGCAGGGGTCGCCGGTATGACCTTGCCATTGGCCCGCGATATGGCGCAATTTTTGATTCGCGTCGTCACCATCGCACCCGGAACTTTCGAAACCCCAATGCTTGCCGGACTTCCAGAAGAAGCCCGCAAGTCACTTGGTGATCAGGTTCCACATCCAAGTCGTCTTGGTAAGCCCGAAGAATATGCAGCACTCGTGAAGCACCTTGTGGAAAACCCAATGATCAATGGCGAAACTATTCGCATTGATGGTGCAATTCGCATGGCTCCGCGCTAACTAATTAGATCTATTTACATTCATTGCTCAAATAACTTTGGAGTTACGTTGTCACTTCCTACCCGCGTTCTCGGTTCAGGTTCAAGCGCTGTTGAAGTTTCCCAACAAGGCCTGGGTGGCATGGGAATGAGTATGGTTTACGGCACGCGCGATGACACAGAATCAACGGCAACCCTGAATCTGGCCCTAGATCTTGGCGTCACGTTCTGGGATACCGCGGATGTCTACGGCCCACATCACAACGAAGAACTCATCGGCAAGGTTCTACAAACACGCCGTGATGAAGTGACCTTGGCTACGAAATTTGCTAATCACATGGTCGACGGCAAAATGACGATCACTGGTGATCCTGCCTACGTAAAGCAATCCTGCGACAACAGTCTTAAGCGTCTGGGTATTGACACCATTGATGTGTACTACTACCACCGCGTTGATAAGAACGTGCCTATCGAAGAAACTTGGGGCGCTATGGCAGAGCTTGTTACTGCTGGCAAGGTTCGCTATCTAGGGATCAGCGAAGCAGCACCTGACGTTATCCGGCGCGCACATGCCGTGCATCCAATGACGGCTGGTCAATACGAGTGGTCACTGTTTACTCGCGATATCGAACAAGACGGCGTGCTCTCCACCTGTCGTGAGCTTGGCATCGGCATCGTGCCTTATTCACCTCTAGGTCGAGGCCTTCTCACTGGCACAATCCAAAGCCAAGATGAACTTGTTGAAAACGACTGGCGGCGCACCAATCCGCGGTTCCAAGACGAAGAAATACAGAAAAATCTGCTCCTCGTTGCCCAACTCAGCGAACTCGCTGCTGCTCGTGAGATCACTACCGCTCAATTCGCCCTGGCTTGGGTTCAGTCGCAAGGTTTAGACGTGGTGCCAATCCCTGGCACGAAAAGGCGAAAGTACCTCACTGAAAACGTGGCGGCCGCAACAATCCAACTCAACTCACAAGAACTGGCTGCGGTCGATGCAATTGCGCCCTATGGTGCTGCTGCTGGAGGTCGTTATGCGGCCGCTGCACTCAAGACAATCGCCGATTCGACGAAGGACTAATCATGACAGCGCCTCTGACCATTCGTAAACCCGCAGGAACCCCAAAAGGTGGAGTGATTGTTATCCAAGAAGCCTTTGGTGTAACCGACCACATCATCGATGTGTGTGAACGACTCTCGGCAGAGGGTTACCTCGCAGTCGCGCCAACAATGTTCCATCGCCAAGGAACTTTGATTGTTGCTTATGACGATATTCCGGCAGCGATTGAAGTGATGTCGCAGTTGACACCTGCTGACATGGCAGCTGATGTTGATGATGCACTCACTTACCTGAAGTCAGAAAACCTCACTGAAAAGCAGTGCGCAATTATCGGTTTCTGCATGGGTGGAACCGTTACGTACAACACGGCCGTTCGCTTGCCACTTGGTGCTGCAGTCACTTTTTATGGCGGCGGAGTTGCCAAAGGAAGAATGGGCTACGAATCATTCATCGACCAAGTTGAAAAGTTGCAAACTCCATGGCTTGGACTCTTCGGTGATCTGGATCGAGGGATTCCCGTTGATGATCTTGAAGTGTTAAAGATTGCTGGCGGCGAGGTCCAAGCCGATATCGAAATCGTTCGTTATGCACAGGCTGATCATGGCTTCCACTGCCCAGATCGTCCGGCAGTTTTCCATCAGGAGTCTTCCGATGATGCTTGGCAGCGAACGATTGCCTACCTAGATTCACGCCTCAGCTAAGAGCGGCTGGAAACCACGCGTCCGTTTGTATAAGTTCACCTTCATACAAACGGCCGTCGCGTGGTTGGTTTCTAATTAAGCCTCGTCGATCTAAGTGCACGATGTGAGCAAGGGTCTCACCCATAGCGGCACGTCGCAACATGCCTTGAGTGTTCTCCCAGCCGTGTGACCACGAGAGTTTTGAAGAAATTTCATAGGTGCTTGCGCCGGGATCTTCGTTGATTGACGCAAGTACCTCAGCCAAGCGATCTTCATGATGCCTGTTCATCTGAGCAATGCGCTCATCCAAACCGCTAAACCGGTACTCATGTGCAGGAAGTATTTCTTCGGGATCCATCCCAATCATCGCATTGAGTGAATCAATGTAGGTGCCTAGCGGATCGCCATGCTCGCGTGGATGGACAGAAATATGTGGTGAAATTCGGGGCAACACATGATCGCCACTGATCAGAACATTATTTTTCTCGTCCATAAAACAGACGTGGCCCGGTGAATGCCCCGGAGTCCAAAGTGTGCGAATGTGTTGCGCATCAGGAAGTGGACGTTCACCGTCGACGAGAGTTCGATCCGCTTTCGGAATCTTTGCGAACTCCACGAACTGACCTGCGTCAACGATCAATGAAGGCATGTCAATTTCTGCAACGCCCGACTTAATGAGCCACGTCTCACCTGCACGCTTAAAGATTGCTGGATCAACATCAAGGTCAATATCTCGCGCATCAAGTTCATGCATCGCAACCCAGGCGCCAGATGCATCTCGAATTCGACCAGCCAAACCAAGATGATCCGCATGGTTGTGCGTGACCAAAACACCCTCAACATCGGCAATAGAAAACCCGATTGACTCTAAGCCCGCATTGAGATTGGCCCAAGCTTCATCAACTGGCCAACCAGCATCAATGAGAACAACACCGTTTGGAACTTCAATCACATAGACGTTGACGTACCTCAAAGGATTGTTTGGGAAAATAACGGGAATCGACCACAACCCCGGCCGCACTAATTCGACTGGTGGTAACTCTCGAACTCGCCACGCTTCTTTTTGTACATGACCCGTGACGGTGATTTTTGGTAGTGCCGTAACCGTCACAGTGCGATGCCGAGCACCTTGGAGTCGAGGTATTCCAGGATGCCTTCGCGGGCGCCTTCACGTCCTAGTCCGCTTTCTTTCATTCCACCAAAAGGCACAGCAGCTGATGTGGGGTTGATGTCGTTGATCCCAATCATGCCGAAATTGAGGGCTTCTGCAGTTTTGAACGCCCGACTCAAGTTTGGCGTGTAGATGTATGCAGCAAGACCATAATCCGTGTCGTTAGCCATCGCGATAATGTCGTCCTCGTCATCAAATTCGATCACGGGCACCATCGGGCCAAAGGTTTCTTCGCGATAAATCAGCATGTCTTCGGTAACACCAGTCAAGACCGTCGGTGCCCAGAACAAGCCTTTATCAAGACCATTGTCCATCAAGCGCACACCACCGGTGGCAACCGTTGCACCCTTCGCAACCGCGTCAGCAACCTGGCGTTGCATCTTGGCAAGCGCCTGCTCATCAATCAGTGGGCCCACGGTGACCTTGTCATCTAAACCATGACCGGCAGGCATCGCCGCCATGCGCTCAGTCAAAACTTTCGTGAATTCAGCAGCGATGGACTTGTGAACAAAAATACGGTTCTGAGAAATACAGGCTTGCCCAGTGTTCAATGACTTCAACGCCGCAGCACCCTTGGCCGCGTTCACGGGATCGGCGTCAGCAAACACAATGAACGGTGCATGCCCACCCAGTTCCATTGACACCCGCTTCATCGTGGCAGCAGCCTTAGAAGCAATGAGTTTGCCCACCTCCGTTGAACCTGTGAAACTAATCTTGCGCACCGTAGGGTTCACCAAAATTTCTTCACCCACATTGACTGGGTCAGACGTGGTCACCAAGTTGATTACACCAGCAGGAACACCGGCTTCTTCAAAAATTTTGATCGTCGCAATCGCACACAACGGAGTCTGCTCAGCAGGCTTGACCACAATCGTGCAACCCGCAGCAAGAGCCGGACCAATTTTGCGCGTCAACATCGAAATCGGGTAATTCCACGGGGTAATCGCAGCAGCAACGCCCACCGGCTGTTGAATAACCATAAACCGGTGATCAGCACGAGATGAGGGAATCGTCTGCCCGTACACCCGCTTAGCTTCTTCAGCAAACCACGACAAGAAATCCGCGGCATACGTCACTTCAGTGCGTGCCATCCGAATGGGCTTACCCTGCTCTTTGGTCATCAAACTGGCTAACTCATCACGCCTAGCATTCATCAACGCATGAGCCTTCATCAAAATCGCGGCACGCTCATACGCAGTCTTAGCCGACCAAGCCGGCAACGCATCCTTCGCGGCAGCTATCGCACGCGCCATATCCGCACGCGTGCCATCAGCAGCCTGACCCAATACCTCACCAGAAGCAGGATCCGTCGAATCAAAAAAAGCACCCGATGAACTAACAACCCACTCGCCACCGATAAATAGCATCGTCTTTACTCCCTCTGGGTAGGCTCAAGCCTGTACAAGTGTTAATAGTTATCTTATTGTCTTATTCGTGGTCGGTCTGGCCTTAAGTCATTGTATTTAGGTTAATTAGGCGTATTATTGCCCTATACCGTTGACCATGATGAATATTTGGAAGGGCTGAGATGGCTACCCACATTCCACCCCTGAGCGCTGAACCTGTTCATGTGCCAAAAACTGCTGAGGTTGTCGCTCAAGCAATTCGTAATCAAATAGTTCGCGGCGATATTGCGGAAGGCGCAGCCCTTCCTAGCGAAGCCGAACTGATGGTGCACTTCGGGGTTTCCCGCCCATCTCTTCGAGAAGCCTTTCGAATTTTGGAATCAGAAAAATTAATCACGGTTCGGCGCGGTTCTCGTGGCGGGGCACGTGCCACTCGTCCCGACGTTTCCGTGGCTGCTCGCTACCTCGCACTTCTCATGCAATTTGATGGAGTGCTGCTGAGCGATGTTTTCGAAGCCCGCGCCATGATTGAGCCGCTCGCCCTTCGCTTACTCGCGCGCCGCGAAAATCGCCAAGAAGCCGCGTCCGAATTGCTCGCAATCATGGATGAAATTGTTCCAGGAATTGATCCACGTATACGAGTAGATGTGTGGTCTCGTTTTTACGCACACCTTTTCCATAGCTGCGGAAATAAGACTCTTGAATTGCTTTATGGAACCTTGACTGGTGTGGTGCGCAGCGAACTCGCCGACTCAATCTTGCAAGAAGATGAAGGTTCGAGAAGTCCAAATTGGAAAAAGACGATTGATAAAGCAATGTCACTTGTTGCTGAAGGCAAGGGCGATGAGGCTGCAACCTATTGGATGAAGCAGATGCTGCTCATCGAGGCCCGTGTACAAGAACAGCACCAGCGCCGAACACTTATTGATGCAACGGTAGCTTTCGCTTAAAAGAAGCTCCACGCACAATTGCGCTTCGAAGGCTTTTACAATAAATCTGCTCGATCAGCGAAATCAACGAGTAACTTAGCCAGCAGTTTCGGGGCTGAAAGCATAGGAGAATGATCCGAATCAAGTTCGACATATGTAGCCCCTGAAATCTGAGCCACGGCGTCAATCATCGGCTCAGTATTCGTCAGTTGATCTTGGGTGCAACCAATGGCGAGAATTGGCATATCTGGCCAAGCCCAGACTGGTGAGGGCTCAACAAAGCTTTCCCAATATTGGCGACGCAACTGCGCTGCAGCCCACGTTGCCACTTCAGGGGTGCATGTGTTGAACATGAGCTCAACCGCTTGCTCACTTGGTACTTCTGTACTGCCATCATCATGGCGAATAACTTCAGCCTGTCGATATCTTTCGGTGTAGATCTGCGGATTGCGTTCTCGCTGTTGTGCTGCACTCACATCGAATTCCGGAAAGAGCGCTGCCACCATCACTAGCCCACAAACTTTTGGGTGCGATGCAACAAACGGAGCAAGCAGGCCAGCCAGTGAGTGTCCAACCACGATGACATCGCCATCTATTTGAGCCAGTTCTCCAAACGCTAACGCTGCGTCATCGCCCAAGGACCGCCCTTGAATATCTCCAGGCAGTTCAATCACATGGGCCGCGAATCCAGCTGCGTGCAAATGTTCTCGGAGTGGAGCCCAGCACCAGGCGCCATGCCACGCACCATGAATCAATAGAAATGAACGCACAAGTGGACCTTACTTCGTGGGATGGGTAAAGATGGGCTTATGAAAACCTTTGTCGTCACCGGAATGACCTGCGCTAACTGCGTTCGACATGTGACACAAGCAGTGACGCATGTCGACGGCGTCGAAAGCGTCATTGTGGATCTAGAAGCTGGCACTGCAGTTGTGCAAGGTGATCCGGAAGCTTCGGTTGTCATTGCCGCTATTGTTGAGGCCGGTTATCAAGCCTCAGCGTGATTAGGCCTGCACGCGCGGTGGGCGAGTCAACACTTCTTGCATAAATGACGCGACGAGAAGCCCTTGCCGGTTAAAGACTTTGCCGCTGCTGACTCCTCGGCCGTGATAGGTAGACAGCGGTTCAGCAACAAAGAGCAACCAATCATTCGCATCAACTGGACGATGGAACCAAAGCGCATGCTCCATCGTGACCACCAAACTCCCCTCAGGAACTGGCACATTTGGCGCCTGCGCATTTCCGACAACCATGTAGTCAGAAATAAACGCAACGACTGCTGCGTGCAACATTCGGTCATCAGGAAGTGTCATGCGCGGACGAACCCAAAATGGATGCACTCGCGGAATTCGGTGTCCGGGGCCGCGCTTGGAGAGTCCTTGAATCGGTCGAATATCAATGGGATCCATTGCAAATAAATATGTCTCATCTGATTCAAGTGATTCTGGATCCGGATAGTTGAATTCTTCATCGGGCGTCCAATCGGTGCCCGACTCCCCAGCGTGAAAAGATGCCTGCATGAGCAAAGGTGTGAGGTCACCCATGGTGACCGTCACCTGTCGCAGCGCAAAAGCCCGACTGTCCCGCAACACATCAACGCGAAATCGAAGTTCGTGTGCTGTTTTTCCTGAATCAATAAAGTTCGCGTGCAGGGATTGTGGCCACATTTGCGGATCTACCGTTGAACTGGCAGCCTGCAGGGCGAATCCCAGGGTGTAACCGCCAAAGAGATGTCCAACTTCACCTACGCCAGTTCCACTAAACACAGACTCCCCAAGAGGGGAGAGCTTAAATATTTTTTCGAAGTCCTTTTCAATCACAAAATTCACACTAGTGGATGACACTCACGTCATGCAGCGCTTCTCATGCGGAAAAAGTTAAGGGGCCGTCAATGTGACAGCCCCTTAACTCATTGAAGCTTCCGTTACATCTTGCCCAACATGATGGCTCCTGTAGGAGCCATCGATGCGCCAGCTGCAATAACTGCAATCTGCGGATTGTCCAGTTGGTTGGGTGAATCGCCACGAAGTTGACGAACCCCTTCCATCACGTGCGTCATGCCATGTGCATAGACCTCAGCAAGGTTGCCTCCGTGTGTGTTCACCGGAATCTTACCTTCACGACGAATATTTCCTTCAGCTACAAACGGGCCGCCTTCGCCTTTCTCGCAGAACTGGAAGTCTTCGATCGCCATGATGACCATCGGCGTGAAGTGGTCGTAGAGCAATGCCACGTCAACGTCATTGGGACCAAGACCTGACTTGTCGTATAGATCCTGAGCAAGGGTTCGGTATCCGCCAGTTACGTAATCGTCGTCATCACACATATGGCCACCAACTGCGCTGCCCATGCCCGACGGATCACTTGCAGCTTGGCCAAACCATGCATCACCCCAGCGAGGTGGTCCGCCCATCGCCATTGACACCAATGACACAGGTTCGTTCTTGCTATCTTTCGCCCGCTCTTTTGAGGTCACGATGATGGCAGTGCCGAAGTCAGACTCCATGCAAAAGTCCATTTTTCGAAGCGGATCACAGATGAGCTGTGAAGCATGGTGGTCTTCCATAGTGATCTCATCACGGAAGCGAGCATTTGGATTGTTCGCAGCGTTTCGGCGAGCGTTGATCGCGATTTCACCGAAATGCTCAGTGGTGGTTCCAAACCTCGACATGTGTCTGCGAGCTGCCAACGCAAACGAATTGCCCGGACTGATCATGCCGTGCGGCGGGCCATCACCTGGTCGACCCATGCCACCAAAACGAGCATTACCTGGCATCGTTGCACCGCGAACAATGCACACGTAGTCGGCTTGGCCAGTTGCAACTGCCATAGCTGCGTACATAAATGCGCCACCCATGGCGCCACCACCGCCACCCCAGCCCATGGCTGTGAAACGAAGCCGATCGCATCCCATCATTGCTGAAAGCATTGCGCCTTGATTTGGATCGTTGGAGTAGGAAGACCAGCCGTCAATCTGCTTTGGGCTGATACCGGCGTCATCGCAGGCCTTTTGAATAGCTTCGAGAACGAGCGAGTACGTGCCTCGTTCAGAGAATTCGCCTCGTTTACCGAATGCAGTTTGGCCAATGCCAACAATTGCGGCTTTGCCGCTTAGCCAGTCAGCGCTCATGCTGCAGCTCCTTCAAGTGGTTCGAATACGACGAGTGCAATCGGACCAACATCAGTAGCGGCAATATCGGCGCCGGCTGGTCCGTAGCCTCCTGGACTGGCGTACTTTCCTGCAACCGGGTCAAATGCTGCCTTCACCCGAAGGCCCACGTATAGAGAATCTTTTTCTACGTCGTACACATTGGTCAGCAGACGCACGGCATTCCCAGTGATGCCATCGAGTTCAACGACGGCGAAGTTATACACCTTTCCATCATTTATGTGTTCGTTCATCGGGCGATCAACCCAGGAGTATGAATACACCGTGCCGGTCTGAGGCAAGGATTCATCCCAGTGCCATTTCCAAGAAAGGCAGTTGTAGCAAATATCCGTTGGTACGTGCCGGTGGTAACCGCAGTCATCACACTGCTGAATTACTAAAAGACCTCGGCCTGCGGCTTCGTAGAAAGGCGTAACGAGCCTATTCAACGCTGGGCCACCTGTGCCGGGCATCCGCTCACTCATATGAGTCCCCAATTAGTCGACATAATTTGATTCCACACTCGAAAATCAAGCTGTAGGTTTGTGACCTTACGCCGTATATCCAGAGCCGACAACCGGTTTCCCAAATTCTGTGCCTGGGAATTTTTCAATGAACTATTCCAGCGTGATGTTTGGCAATACTCGCTTGAGCCAGCCAGGAAGCCACCAATTTGTTCGCCCAAACATGGTCATCAATGACGGAACCAAAATCAGACGAACAATAAAGGCATCAATCACTACCGCTGAACCTAAAGCGATACCGAAAAGCTTGATTGTTGGATTCGTCGTCGGAATAAATGACATAAACACGCTTGCCATAATCGTCGCGGCAATCACAACGACCCGGCCTGATCCACCAAGACCGCGGCGAACTGCCGTCTTGTTATCGCCCGTGTGATGCCACTCTTCCTGCATCCTGCTGACTAAGAAGACTTGGTAGTCCATCGAAAGTCCGAAAAGAATCGCAAAGACCATGATTGGTAAGAACGGCAGAATTGGTCCTGTGCCATACACGCCTAAGACAGACGCCAATGTGCCATTTTGAAAGACTGCCACGGTTATGCCCAACGCGCCGGCGAAACTGATCAAACTTGTAATCGCGGCGGTGAGTGGAATGACTATCGAGTGGAAGAGCAGCATGAGCGCCAAGAATCCAAGACCGACAACTAAGATCAAAAACAAAGGTAATTTGCTTTGCAACATTGCTGTGAAGTCCGTGGCAATGGCTTGAGTTCCACCAACGTAAATTGTTGCTGACGACGCAACCTTTGGTGCTGTCACATTTCGAATACGTTCCAAAGTCGCTGCTGTTGCTTCCGCCTGCGGATCTGTTGTTGGTTGCACTACAACTGAAGTAATTTTTCCATCTGCACTAAATGCCGACGCGCTGTCTTTGAGTAGTACAACAAACTTTGAATTGGGGAGAGTGCTTGCAACACCAGGTGTGTCCTCCAGCGCCGATACAACTGTGCTGAGTTCCTTGATGTCATAGGGAGTCTTTAACTTTACTGCAACAAAGAATGGTCCAGCATTACCAGCCCCGTAGCCCTTCGCCATGAGATCGAAACTGTTACGCAGGAGCGAACCGGGCGGTTGGGTTCCATTGTCAGGAAAACCTAACTGTAAAGATAATGCTGGTGCAGCCAAGACTCCGACAACAACCAGCGAAAGGATCGCCGGCACGAAAGGTTTGCGCTGTAGCAATGATCCATACCTTGACCACTTACTGTCATTGAGATCAACAGTTTTGGGATGCCTGGCCCAAGGCATCCGAAGGGCCATAGCTTTGTGACCGAGTAAAGAGAGTAAAGCCGGCAACATCCACAGTGCTGAAAGCATCACCATCAACACTGTTGCCGCAGCAGCCACTGCCAAGCCATTAAAGAATGAAATACCTAAGACAAACATTCCAAGCAAAGCCACAATTACGGTTGAGCCGGCAAATAACACGGCTCTACCTGCAGTCGATACCGACTTAATCGCTGCTTCTTTAGGTGATAAATCATCTAGACCCTGGCGGTATCGATTCATGATGAACAACGCATAATCGATGCCAACGCCTAGACCGATCATCATGGCCAGCGTTGGGGCAAATGAAGCGATATTCAAAACATTGCTGAAGATCCCCACGAAGAGCAGCCCACCAACCAGCCCTGTGAGCGCAACAACAATTGGCAAGCCAGCAGCGATAAGCGACCCAAAAGCCAAAAGTAAAACAATGATTGCGACAAGCAGCCCGACGAGTTCACTGGAATCCGGAGTGGCTCCCGCAGCGGCAAGTGCATTGCCGCTGGCACCGACCGTCAATGTTGAAGAATTAGCATCAAGAATGAGATTTTGAATTCGCGTTGCTTCAAATGCACCCGGAGCCGTGATGTCGAAAGTGGCAGTCGCATATGCGACTTCACGATTTTTTGAAATCGCGCTTGTGGCATCAATTGCTGCTTGGCCGGCAGAAATATAGAAGCCGAGTTCCGCACCTGCTGCATCGACTGCTTTATGGAGCTCTGCCACATCTTTTGGTAGGGCCTTAGCAATCGCGGCCCACTGTTTTGCATCTGCGTGGGCTAGCCAAGCAAGAACTGTCGCAATCTTGGCAAGGTCGTCGCCGTTGGCGTCAGCGATGGGATACAGGCTAGGAATCGCCTTAAGAATCTCCCACAATTGCGTGGTAGTTATCCCAAGTTTTTTAGCGACTGCGTCGGCAATTGCTTTCGATAAATCTGATGGAATCGGAGCTGCACACTTTGATCCGTAGTTCTTCTCATATGGACCGACAACGCAGGTAACCGCATCCATCTTTGAAAGTCGCTCGAGTAGTGGCTTGATTTGTTTCTTCACGGCTGCGTCAGTGGCTAATCCCTGCTTTGGCGACCACACCACCTGCATCGTTGCATCGGTTGACGCTAAGGCAGGAAGTTCTTCAAGAAGCTGCTGAGCAATTGTTGACTGAGCACCGGGTAATTCAAAGCTGTTGTTGTAGTTCGGCTTAAGTGCCGCTGACCCACCAACAAGAGCGATCAAAACCGCCACCCAAGCAAGCAGCGCGATCAAAGGATGGCGGACTGCCCAGCGACTCATGCTTGCTCCTCGAAACGAATGTCTGCAAAGCGTAGGGGACTATTCTGTTCAACCTTGATAGGTCAGCTGCGTAGTTGCGCAATGGTTGGGCGATCAGCCAAGATGCATGACAATAAGTCCCAGATAATTTCCCCTTGCGTCCCCCATACGATCTCACCGTCTCCAAATTTAAAAAACTGCATCTCCACCGGCAATCTTCTTGGCTCAGACTCTTCGGAAGATGTTCCATAGCCATACGGGACTTCATTGGAGGCGTAATGCACAGTTGGATCAGCCAAGTCGCGCAGCGCTATCACTGCTACTTCGGAAACCTCGCGAGGGTTCGGGGACAAATCCGCCACCGATTCAATGACTCCAACAAAAACACTGATGATGTGCCCCACCAGTGTTGGGCCCCGCGAATCAAGTTCGCCAAGAATTCTTGCCTCACTGACCGGCACGCCAAGTTCTTCCTCTAATTCGCGAAGGGCAGCAGCAGCGGCGTCCACATCAATTCCGGGATCAATTTGACCTCCGGGGAATACCCAATCGCCGGCGTGATTTCTCATAGTTGCTGGGCGTTTAGTCAATACAACGCAAGCACTTCCATCAACTTCCACAATTGGAATGATCAGAGCTGACGGTTTGATCACTGCTGGGGTGTGGAATGAATACAGAGGTTCCCGTGGTGTAGGTAATTGCAGACATGCCTGTCGAATTGATTCAATTGTGAACAGGGGCATGCAAGCAAACTACCCGCAGGTAATGCCCTAATCAACAGTTGCCCTACACCTGAGCCATGTCTACGAAGCGCGAGTAGTGGCCTTGGAAAGCAACGGTGACGGTCGCCGTTGGGCCGTTGCGGTGCTTGGCCACGATGAAGTCAGCTTCACCTGCGCGTGGTGATTCACGCTCGTAAGCGTCTTCGCGACTCAACAAGATCACCATGTCAGCATCTTGTTCCAGGGAACCAGATTCGCGCAGATCCGAGAGCAACGGCTTCTTATCTGTTCGTTGTTCTGGACCACGGTTAAGCTGACTGATTGCAATTACTGGCACTTCAAGCTCTTTGGCTAGAAGTTTCAACGAGCGTGAAAACTCGGAGACCTCCTGTTGTCGGCTTTCCACTTTTTTACCAGAAGTCATCAGCTGTAAGTAATCGACGACGACGAGTCGCAGATCATGGCGTTGCTTTAAGCGGCGACATTTTGCACGGATTTCCATCAGCGTCATGTTTGGTGAGTCATCAATGAATAGTGGAGCTTCGCTCACTGTCCCCATTTTTGCTGCGAGTTTTGCCCAGTCACCGTCGCTCATCGTGCCAGCGCGCATGTGGTGCAAGGGAACTTGTGCTTCTGCCGAAAGCAACCGCATCACAATTTCGTTGCGACTCATTTCTAGCGAGAAAATGCACGAGGTAAGCCCGTGTTTAATTGAAGCTGCACGACAAATATCAAGACCAAATGTCGACTTACCAATAGCGGGGCGAGCCGCAAGAATAATTAACTGACCAGGATGTAATCCATTGGTGAGCGAATCAAGATCTGTGAAACCAGTGGGCACACCAATCATTTCTCCGCCGCGATTTGAGATAGCTTCGATCTCATTCAGCGCATCGCCCATGATGTCGCGCAACGGTGCATAATCTTCGCTGGTGCGACGTTCTGTGACTTCGTAGACCTCAGCCTGCGCGCGATCCACCATGTCATCAACGTCACCCGTGCCGGAGTAACCCATATGCACGATGCGCGTGCCAGCTTCAACAAGGCGGCGCAAGATGGCTTGCTCGCGCACAATGCGCCCGTAGTAGGAAGCATTGGCTGCTGTTTGCACCATCGAGACAACCGTGTGCAAATACGCAGCTCCGCCTATCCGAGCCAAATCGCCGCGCTTGCTGAGTTCAGCAGCAACGGTTACCGCGTCAGCGGGTTCTCCTCGACCATAAAGATCAATGATCACGCCGTAAATACTTTGATGCGCTGGGCGATAAAAATCATTTTCTTTCACTGATTCCACGACATCAGCGATGGCATCCTTGGATAGAAGCATGGCTCCAATGACCGACTGCTCCGCGGCAATATCTTGTGGAGGAGTGCGATCATTCTGTGATGAAACAGGTAATTCTGTAACGCTCACCGGTGCTCCCCCTTCTGTCTATAACCGTTCTACCCCAAGGGTGTGACTTACCGTAGAAAGGCCGGGCCTTCCTGTCTATTTTGCCTGTGGACGAGCCTGTGGATAATCTGGGGGACACACCGGGGTCTCTTGGTGATGGGCTGGGGATGAGCTGGGGATAAGTAAAGTATTTTCCTGACTATTCGCTCACAAATAGGTGAAAACAGACACCAAAAGCCTGTGGATAAAAAATAGTTTCCGTACAGACCGTTACGCTCCCAGCGTGTCGCAATTTCGAATTACTGTCGTGTGTCTGGGAAATATCTGTCGGTCACCGATCGCAGAGGCCGTGGTACGCGATCGAATACTCAAGGCTGGCTTGGAATCATCTGTGTTGGTTGATTCCGCTGGCACCGGTGACTGGCATATCGGCTATCCCGCAGACCCTCGAGCAGCGGCAACCATCACCCAATTTGGCTATGAACTGGACCACAAGGCCCGCCAAATTAATGCAACCTGGTTTGACGCGATTGATCTTGTCTTGGCTATGGATACCGAGAATTACAAAAACCTACAAGTCATGCTCAATGATTCCGAATTGCCAGCAACCGAGTTGCGGATGTTTCGCTCCTTTGACCCAGCACTTGCCCAGTACCAAGATCCAAGTAGTGAACTCGACGTACCAGACCCGTAT
>CANJCG010000017.1 GCA_947472655.1 Actinomycetota bacterium | reverse complement strand
TTAGTTTGCGCACTAAATTCGAATCCCCGTTGGAACTTGAAGACGTGCGAACTGCGATCACCGCTCAAGTAATCCAATTCAATCCGGAGATGACCTTGCGTCGGGAAAGCGATCGCCGCAGAGCCTTGATTATGGTGTCCAAGCATGATCATTGCTTGATTGATTTGCTCTACCGCCATGAGATCGGCGAATTGCCAATTGAAATTCCGTTGATCGTTTCTAATCACCCTGACTGCGAACATATCGCGAAGCGACATGGGATTCCCTACGTCTATTTGCCAGTAACTTCTGACACGAAAGCTGTTCAGGAAGCTGAGTTGCTTCGATTGACTAAAGAGAACAACATCGACGTTGTAATTCTTGCGCGTTACATGCAGGTGCTATCCGATGACGTATGTTCGCAGCTCTCAGGCCGAATCATTAATATTCACCATTCATTTCTTCCTGGCTTCAAAGGTGCGCGGCCATATCACCAAGCACATGATCGAGGAGTGAAGCTGATTGGTGCAACGGCACACTTTGTTACGGCCCAGCTCGATGAGGGCCCGATCATTGAACAAGAAGTTGAGCGCGTAACTCACGCACAGTCAGCTAATGACCTTGCTGAAATCGGCCGAGATGTCGAACGCCTAGTGCTCGCTCGCGCTGTGCGCCTTTTCGCAGAGGATCGCATCTTGCTTGCTGGACGTAAGACGGTCGTCTTTAAATAGTGCTGTCTTTCAATAGTGTTCTGTGCGATGTGAGGCGCTACAAATCCATCGCGAGTCAAGTCTAGGCACTATGGTTACAAAGTGAGAATTCTTGGCCGCCTCTCAATGTGTCTTGCAGCATGTGTGATCTTCTTAAACCCTGCAGGTGCGAATGCAGTGCCCGCGCACGTACCAACAGTTATTGGTGGAAGTGCGGTTTCCATTGACACTTCACCTTGGCAAGTATTCATCGTGCTGCGCGGCACCTCGCAATGTTCGGGCGCGTTAGTTTCGCCTACGATGGTGGTCACAGCAGCGCACTGCTTGGCGAGTTACTCGCCAAGTGATGTGCGAGTTTGGGCTGGGATCAGTAAAACCAGTGAGCGTTCAAGCGCACAGGAGCTACCTGTCGCAGCGACTATTGCGCACCCAAGTTTTGATGTGCGAACGTTTTCTAATGACATTGGCGTCATCACTCTTGCTAAGCCGGTCGACATCACGGGCAAGGTTTATCCGATCGCGTTACCTTTTGGTCTCACCCCGAATACTTGGCCTGCAAATGGCACTGCCGCAACAATCACTGGATGGGGAGTCACAGCGGCAACAAATGCGACAACATCAGATCAACTCATCCGCGCCGACGTGACAGTGCTTGCTGGACCGCTTGAGCCATGTGGGCAATATGGCCCAGATCTTGATCCAACTCAGCATGTGTGCGCTGGATCGCCTGTTGGTGCAGTTGATGCCTGCCAAGGCGATAGCGGTGGCCCGCTGGTTGTCCGTGATTCAGTTCCCATTCTCGCTGGCTTAGTAAGCAGTGGAAACGAGTGTGCAAAGGCTGGCTATCCGGGTTTGTACACGAGAGTTACTTCGTTTCTCCCCTGGTTGCAGCAGCAAGGCAGTATCGCAACAGCAATACCACCCGCTCCAACCGACCTTCTTGCCAATAATTTGGGCAGTCGAGTTGACGTCACTTGGAAGGCTCCGATTACAACCGGATCAACGTCAACAATCTGGAAAGTAACTGCTGCTCCGAGTGGTCAAACGTGCACCACCACATCGACTTTATGTGAGTTTGATCAGTTGCCAAGTGGGCAGACATTGAGTTTTAGCATTATCGGCGCAAATGCTCTTGGCGCTGGCCCTTCCACAATCTTGACGGCACCGTTTGTTGCGATGGCAAAAACACGAAAGCTGGGCAGCCAAGTCACCGCGAAAAGAATCGCTTCATGGGCTGGAGTCACGTTGAAAGCGAACGTAAAAATTACGTCATCGACGCCAAGTGTCTGCGTAGTAAAAAACGGCTTCGTGGTGATGAAGAGACGGGGCTCGTGCATAGTGACGTTCACCAAGACCAAGCCTGATCACAGCGTGACGATTGCGGTCGTTTAACGCGTTATTCCTCGATTTGGTGGCGTTCGACGCTCACCACTCGTGGAGTTCCATCAGGTGCAAAGGCGCGATGCACCACAATGAAGGATCCTGGTTGAAGTTTTGGATCCCAATACGGACGCGACGGATCGTCACCTAAAGTTTTCGCGACAGCTTCTAAAATTGTGGGCATCACGGGACGATGTGAACAGATCACCAGAGATTGTTGTTGCCCCGCAAGATCATGAATGCGACTCGTTACGCGTTTTGGGTTCCCTAGGAAGCTTTCTTCACTCAAAGAAGCCTCAGCTATCACGGGAACTTGAATGGCTTTCGCAAATCGCTTCACACTCTGGGTGCAGCGCTGGGCATCTGATGAGTGGACGGCCGTGATTCCAAAGGCATCTAGCAAGGGGATCAAGCTCTTGGCTTGGCTGCGACCTTTGCCATTGATTGGCCGATCGTGATCATCTTTACCGTCAAAGTCGGAACGTTTCACGGCTTGTGTGTGGCGCAAAATAATGAGGGGTTGTGTTGGTGGAAGAGTTGCAGCTTGTTCCACGAGAGTGACATCGTGCGCATAGGTGAGTAGATGGCGAGCGCTTTGAATATTCACCCAGCGCAGCTCATCGACTTCATCGCTTGGTTGAAATTCTTCCTCGGTTTTCATGTGTGCGACCCAATAATCAACGGCCTTGGGTCGACCAAGTGCCATGTATTCCTGTGTGGGCAGACGTGCCCCGAGGACTGCTTGAATTCCGGTTTCCTCATCACATTCGCGAATGGCAGCAGAAATGGCATGTTCTCCTGGGTCGATCTTGCCTTTAGGCAGTGACCAGTCGCTGCGATGTGGACGATGCACAGCCAAGGTTTCATAACGACCTTGTGCTCCGCGAAGCAGTACAACTCCTGCGGCGCGGACGACATCTGCGGAAGTTGGCTGGCTCACGTTGAAATCAGCCCAGAGTTTTGCGCAGCATGACGTGCATTTTCCCATAACTCGACGAACTCGAAACGTGAATCCATCTCAGCCTCTAATTCAACTCCATGTAATAGGCCTAGCGCGTATCCGGTGCGCCCATCTGTTGAATTTTGTTGAGCGAGTTCACGAAGGAACTCTTGAGCAACAAATGCGTCTTGGTGATCGCCAAGAACTTCAGTTACTGCAGCGAGTGCTTTGCCAAACTTCGCAACTTTTCCACCAAAGATGGGGGCAACGCAATCCACGGCGTATCGAGCACGCTTGGCCTTGATCCGAGCAGCATGCCATTCGTGAGCTGGCCCACTAAGTTCAAGAGCACCGGATGACTTACGCAGCACTCGCCAAGTTTTTGCCACGAGTTCGGGTAGTACGTCTTCACAGGCTTGATATGCACCATCAAGGAGTTGAGGTGCACGTGAAGCTTCGATGAGATCTTGTACAAGATAGGTGTGGCGATCACTACGAATGGCAGCCAAAGCGCCTTGACGAGCGACTTCGATGCGCCGGTCGAGTGCTTGCTTTATGGCTATGCCTGAAACGTAGCCATCTTCAATGGGAATCAGCGTGATGTGGGAAAGAAGTCGTTTTTCCAGAACTTCACTGTCACGGATAAGGCCCATCTCATCCGCAAGCCACGCGAGCTCCGCGCTGAGTTGGACAGACCATTCGCGATCGAGAAGTGGCTCAAAGGTTCGCAACACACTACGTAGTCGACGCGCACTGACGCGGACTTGATGCACCGCGTCGGGTAGGTTCCTTCGGACTGCAACGTCGGCGAAAATCAAGTCACGAACATGGCTAGCGATCGTTGCCCGAATCGCATCTGCAGCCATTCCACTTGGGCTGGGCATTGGCAGATCGGGAACGTCTGCAGGGGCAGATGCGCGGGGGCCGAGCGCGGAGGCTGCCTTACTCGCCGACCCGGGGAGAGCGCCCGCTGCGAGAAGTGCGTCGCGAGCAGCGGTCATGGTGTTTCGAGCTATCGGTGAGTCGTGAGCTTGCAGTTCGACTTCAATTTCTCGAAATATCGAAACAATGGTGCCGGCGTTATCAAGAACCTGCACGGTGTCATCGACAAGTTCAATCAATGCGAGACCTTCGGCCGAATAAAAAATATGAGGAGTGCGCTGGGTGCGAAGCTCAACGACAGGAGACAAGGTTTGATCCTGGATTAGTGGCGCGATGATGTCGACAAGTTCTGCTGGCACCTGGCCAACTTGGCCAGCACTCAGCGGGGCATGAAGTTCATCACGCACACCTTCATGTGTGTCTGACACCGGAAGCTTGAGATGCCAACCTGCATCTAAGCCGCCCTCTCGGCGGCGCATAGTGACTTGCCAACGAAAGAGCGAAAGAGCCTCAGTGTCGTGATAGACGGCTACTAGATTAATCGGGGGTTGCTCGTCAACTCGAGAAGCCAAGGGAGACAAGTCGGGCAGGGTAAAAAGAGGGTGGACTCTGAACTTCAGTTCTACTTCACGGTGAGTAGTTGGTGCTGTCATGGAGTTCCTGCAGATCGCGTTCGAGCAATCAGAGTCTCCTGATAATCAAGAAGTAAAGATCCGTCTTCGGCTTTGAGGTGCCGAGTCCAATCACCCTTGGAGTCCAATTCCCAGGAAGAGAAGCTCGGGCTCATTGCCATATCAAAAAGATCATTCAGCCACGCTATTTGCGACGGTTCGACAAGACGAATCAAAGTTTCAACTCGCCTATCTAGGTTGCGGTGCATCATGTCTGCCGAACCAATCCAGACCTCGGGTTCGCCACCATTTTCGAAGCAGAAGGCTCGAGAATGCTCTAGGAATCGACCCAAAATGCTAATAACGCGAACAGTTTCGCTCAACCCGGGAACCCCAGGTCGAAGTGCGCAGATGCCTCGAACAAAAACTTGAATTTGCACACCGACGGCGGCAGCCCGATAAAGCGCATCAATCACAGGTTCATCAACAAGAGCATTGCACTTGATGCGGATACCTGAAGGCAAGCCTGCGAGGTGGTTACTTATTTCGCGATCGATGCGCTCAATCAGCCCGGTGCGCACGGAGTGTGGGGCAACCATCAAACGTGAGTAGGTGGTGTTCATCGAATAGCCAGACAAAACATTGAAGAGATTCGAAATATCCTCGCCAACTTCTGGAGAGCAGGTTAAAAGGCCCAAATCTTCATATAGCCGAGCGGTTTTTGGATGGTAGTTACCTGTACCAAGGTGGCAGTACCGCCGAAGTTGATCGCCGTCATTACGCACGACCATCGAAGCCTTCACGTGAGTTTTTAGCCCGACAAGCCCGTAGACCACATGCACGCCTGCTTGCTCGAGTTTGCGACTCCAGTCGATGTTGTTTTGTTCATCGAAGCGGGCCTTAATCTCAACGATCGCCAGAACTTGCTTACCATTTTGCGCCGCAGTGATGAGTGAGTCCACGATGGGTGAATCACCCGACGTTCGATAAAGAGTCTGCTTGATAGCCAAGACATGTGGGTCATTCGCCGCTTGCTCTAAGAAGAGTTGCACGCTGGTACTAAACGAGTCATAAGGGTGGTGCAACAGCACATCACGTTCGCGCACAACCGCGAAAATATCGGGCGGTGTTGATGATTCAAATTCAGAAAGTTGACGTGAAGTACGGCCAACAAAGCGTGGCTGTTTCAAGTCTTGGCGATCGAGATCAACAAATGCCCACAACCCGGTGAGATCAAGAGGACCAGGCAGACTAAAAACTTCGCTCGCGGTGACGTCGAGCTCACTGATTAAGAGCTCGAGAACATATGGGTCAATTGAGGCTTCAACTTCAAGGCGTACAGGCGGACCAAAACGACGTCGCATCAGTTCGCGCTCAAGAGCAAGCAGTAAATTCTCTGCATCGTCTTCTTCAACTTCCACATCTTCGTTTCGGGTGACACGAAAACTGTGATGTTGCAGGATCTGCATGCCTGGGAAAAGTTCGTTGAGATGTTCTGCAATGAGATCTTCAAGTGGCACAAAACGCTGTGCTCCAAGAGCAACGAATCGCGGCAATGAAGGCGGGACTTTCACACGAGCAAAGAGTTCATTGCCCGAAATTGGATTGCGTACGACAACAGCCAGATTCAGTGAGAGTCCGCTGATGTAAGGAAATGGATGTGAAGGGTCGACAGCAAGCGGAGTGAGCACCGGGAAAACTTGCGCATGAAAAAACGTGTCAAGCGAAGCACGCTCATCCTGAGTGAGTTGCTCATAACGCAGGAGTTCAATCCCGCTTGCAAGCAGTCCAGGAAGAATTTCGCCTTGAAAAACTTGCGCATGCTCACGCTGGAGGGCGTGTGCACGGTTCCAGATTGACTCAAGAACTTCGTTCGGGTTGAACCCGCTAGCTGAACGCACAGCCATCCCCGTTGCGATGCGTCGCTTAAGGCCTGCCACGCGAACCATGAAGAACTCATCTAGGTTGCTGGCAAAAATCGCCAAGAACTTTGTGCGTTCCAGAATTGGCAGATTTTCGTCTTCGGCAAGTTCCAGGACCCGCTGGTTGAACGCGAGCCACGACAATTCGCGATCCAGAAATCTATCCTTGGGAAGGAAGGGCAGGTCTGTACTCACTGGAGCATGCTGTCACATCAAGGTGAACAGTTCTCGTCCGTTAGGTGGCCACTTCATGTCGATACATAACATCTGCGTCCCAGCGGGCAAATCCAAGGGCCTCATAGAGCTTGATAGCCGAGGTATTCGTGGCGTCTACGTAAAGCATACATTGCGACAAACCCCGTGATCTCAGGTGATGCAGCCCCGCAAGGGTAAGTGCTTTGCCTAAGCCTTTGCCTTGCACATTGGGATCGATACCTACGACGTAGACCTCGCCGATGGCATCATGCACGTGATTTTCGCTGCCAAGTTCATCAATGAGGCCATGAACTTTTGTCCAGTGAAAACCGAGCATTTTCTTCGTTGCTCGGTCTTCGGCAATGAAGAAACCTGGGATGGAAAACCAAGGTTCTTCAATCCGTCGATGAAGGTCTTCGATGGTCCAGTCACCTTGCTCACCATGGTGAGCAAAAGCGAGAGCATTAATCGCAACCCATTCTTTATCATCTTGACCGGGGCGAAATGTGCGAAGTTCAACATCGTCGGTGAAGACCGCTGGCGGTAGGGGCGCCAGCAAAGATCGACGCATTTGCCAGAGCGTGCGGATGTGACGAAAGCCCATTGCTTGCGCCCAAGCGCCAGCCACAGCCTGATCGCCATGCGCCCACATGCGTAGGTCACCTGATGGGGTGGCACTAATTATTTCACTGATGAGTTCAGTGCCAATTGCTTGTTGGCGGTGTTGCGGTGCAAGAGCTATTTCAGTGATTGGACCTTCAACTTTGTCTGTGATGTCAAGATGTGCGTAACCGATGAGTTCGTTATCTTGTGAAAGTAAAAAGTGCAGACTTTGATCATCACCACCGTGGCGCAGGTGCAAAAATACATGTTCGGAAACGGGAGAAAGTCCATCATGAAGTGCAATTGTCTCAATGAGGCCAACGGCTTTTGCTATCTGGTCAGCATTAAGCCTTGAGACAATTTGCAAACCGTGCACGATTATTCCGACCCAACTTCAATTTCTCGGTCTTCTTCTTCCAACACCGCCATCGTGGCTTCATCCATGTGTTGCGGAACAAATCTGTATCCAACGTTGCGTACCGTGCCGATGAGAGCTTCGTACTCAGCACCAAGTTTTGCGCGCAACCGGCGAACGTGCACATCAACGGTGCGAGTTCCACCGAAGTAGTCGTAGCCCCAGACTTCCTGCAACAGCAATGCTCGAGTGAAAACTCGGCCAGGATGCTGGGCTAGAAATTTCAGCAGTTCGAACTCTTTGAAGGTTAAGTCAAGCGCTCGGCCGCGCAATTTCGCCGTGTAGGTGCCTTCGTCGATGGTCAACTGTCCGCTACGAATCTCTTCGCTGTCGCCGGCACTGGAATCAACTTCAGGAGTTGATCGGGATGCAGCAAGACGCAAACGGGCTTCGACTTCTGCGGGCGAAGCAGTGTCGAGAAGTACTTCGTCGATGCCCCAGTCCCATTGGATGGCAGATAAGCCACCTTCAGTAGTGACCAAAACAAGTGGTGCGCTGATGCCAGTTTGCTGAAGGAGGCGAGTTAATCCGCGAACTGCAGGCAAATCACGTCGACCATCAACGAGGAGAACATCACACTCGGGAGCGTTCAAGAGAGCAGTGGGTTCTGCGGGCAGCGTGCGCACCTGATGGGTGAGGAGCATGAGAGCCGGGAGCACCTCAGCGGAAGATTCCATGGCGCGGGTAAGTAAAACGATTCGCATCTGGCCACCTCCCTCAACACGTTTGCGGGACAATGCTCCCATGAACCTTCCCGCATCAGCCACGCTGGTGGCCGCCGACGGAGTTCAACTGGCTGTCAGATTGACCCCCGGAGCTGGATCTGTGGCTTTCGTGGTGGTCCACGGATTCACGGGGCACGGCCAGCACGACCACGTTCGGGCTATCACGAACCAGCTGGTTGGGTACGGGTCTGTCGTGACCTTGGATCTTCGAGGCCACGGTCGTTCCGGTGGAGCATCAACGGTAGGCA
Organism: Actinomycetota bacterium; assembly: GCA_947472655.1. GTDB lineage: Bacteria > Actinomycetota > Actinomycetes > S36-B12 > S36-B12 > UBA11398. The sequence continues at coordinate 9,863 of CANJCG010000017.1, read as the reverse complement.
TGCTGGAGGTGCTCGATCTTGATGCCGCGGTTGCTTGGGCTCGTGACTTGGGTTTCACCAAAGTGGTGACGATTGGCTTCTCGATGGGTGCCGCCGTATGCCTTCGTCAAGCAGCCTTGGCCATAGATAGTGCGCACGGTTCAGAGAATGACCCGATCCTGCATTCACCCGTAGACGTCGTCATCGCGGTGAGTGGACCGGCATTTTGGTATTACCGCGGAACTCCAGTGATGCGTGGCCTGCATTGGTTCGTGGAAACTCGCACCGGCCGGGCGCTTCTGCGCGCTCGAAACACCAAGATTCACCCAGAGGCATGGCCCACGCCTTGGCCTATTGAGCCTGTGGTGGCTGCGAGTTTGCTGCGAAAAACCCCTCTGCTTGTGGTGCATGGAACAGCGGATCGTTATTTCCCGACCGAACATCCCAAGGCCATTCACCAGGCAGCGTTGACCAGTGGAAATATAGACGCCGACCTGTGGCTCTTGGATGGCATCGGGCATGCTGAAGCGGCACTAGATATGGCCACGATTGACGAGATTGCGAAATGGGGATTGTCACGATGCTCGGATTAGTGCTTGTCGTGAGTGTTCTTGTGGTTGCTACCGCGTTTGGGTTGTGGCGTAAAAAGGCCGACGGGCAAATGAAGTCAATCGCGAAATATGCTCCGATCCCGGTGGCCGACGATGATCCAGAGGTTGATGTAGTGACCGCCTCAGCGGGTGAACATGGTGGCGAAAGATTGACAGCGCAGATGCTTGGCAGCGCCCTTGGAGAGCGGGCGACCATCGTGCAGTTCTCCACTGCTTTTTGTCAGCCCTGTCGGGCCACACGGCGCATTCTTGAGGAAGTTGCAACCATGATTGAAGGCACGAACCACGTTGAAATTGATGCCGAGGCCCACCTGGACCTTGTGCGACAGCTCGACATCCGGCGTACTCCAACGGTTCTCGTACTGGATTCACGAGGAATTATCACGAAAAAAGCAGTTGGCTTACCTCGAAAGGCTGATGTCATCGCCGCTCTGGGTGAGGTCGTGTGAGGCCCTAATGCAAAGGCTTTGCACCAACTGTTTTTAACCTTGTTGTAGCGCAATGCCTGTGTTCTCCTTATCAACATGTCTTCCTCAGCAATTTGTGACCCGCAAGTAGAAGTTGATGTTCGTGGCCCTCGCTTTGCGGCAGGCATCACGGTTGTTGTGCTTGCTGTTTCATTGCTGACGATGGGAACAGCTGTTGCAGCAGTTCTGCTCGCCATCCAGACCATAGTTTTTGGGCTGGGTGCCTTTGTCGGGCTTAAGGCTCAGCCGTACGGAATCATCTTCCGTAAAGTTGTTCAACCTCGAATCGCACCGGCGTCAGAATTTGAAGCGATTGCGCCTCCGCGCTTTGCTGCACTTGTTGGTTTTATCTTCACTGCCGTGGCGCTTATCGGTTTGGCCACTGGGGTTACAGCAATTGCATATGTCGCGGTGGCTTTTGCACTGGCTGCCGCATTTCTTAATTCAGCTTTCGGGTTCTGTCTTGGTTGCGAGATGTTCTTGTTGGGCAAGCGCACATTTTCACGTTAAGTGGGCGCCTAACTTTCAGTACGACAATTTCGACCAGCCTGCGCTAGTAGACGAGTGCCTGTACGTCGGGTGCCAGAATTTCTTCGACAAATGTTGCGGCGCCGGCAATGCGTATCCCAGAAATGAGTTGTTCCGGAGTGATTCCTCGGCGTTGTGCGCATTGAGAGCACAAGGTGACCATTCCGGTTGCGAGCACAGCATCTAATAAATCCTGAAGTGGTGCGGCATGTGGCAGGTCGAATGCACTCGCTCGACCGGGTAGTGCAAACCAAGCGGCTTCTCCGGTAAGCCAGAGGGAAACCTGAGCCCCAGATGCTGCTGCGGTTGCTGCCACGGTGAAACCTTGGGCGCAGCGTTCTGGATCGTCTTGCCCAGCCGTAATCTTCAGGACTAACTGCTTCAGGCTATTCACGCTCATGAGAGGTAGGGTGCCGTACATGCTTGAAACCGTCTACACGAGCCTCCTAATTGGAGCGCTGGCATTGGCCACCTGGGTCTGTTTTGTCATTGTTTTTCGAATAATGAAGAATCAAGGCTAGAAATCAATGGATGCAAACACCGCCGCCGCAGAGCTCGCTCCCATTTCTTGGCTGATTGGCCATTGGGTCGGTGTTGGAACCGGTCAGTACCCCACGATCAAGGATTTCCGTTTTGGTCAGGAGATAAGTTTCAGCACTGATGGACGGCCATTCTTGACCTACTGGTCGCGAAGCTGGCTGCTAGATGACGAAGGCAATCGAGTGCAGCCGCTCGCATCTGAATCTGGTTTTGTGCGTCCGCGACCAGAGAACCATTTGGAAATGGAACTTGCCCATCCCACCGGCTATTCCGAAATTTGGTACGGCAAAGTTGAAATCACCGGAATTGAGCAGGCACAGATTACTGGTGCGCGGGCTGAAATGCGTACGGATCTGGTGGCTCGAACCCAAAGTGCGAAGGAATACACAGAAGGCCATCGGCTTTACGGGTTAGTCGAAGGTAAATTACTGTGGACATTCGATATGGGTGCGATGGGTCAGCCCGTCAGTAATCATCTTGCTGCCACGTTGCATCGCTCTGAGGAAACTTCGTGAACAAAGACTGGGAGCAGCGACTTCGCACTCATGGCTTTCGCATAACTCCGCAACGACAACTCGTTCTCGAGGCCGTTGAACATTTACGACACGGAACACCCGAAGAAATCTTGATTGAAGTGCAGCGCACTGCATCGGGAGTCAACCTTTCAACCGTGTACAGAACCCTAGAAGTGCTTGAAGACGTTGATCTTGTTACGCACGCGCACATCGGCCATGGTGCCCCGACCTACCATGCTGTTGATGAAGATATTCATATCCATTTAGTGTGTGACACATGCGGAGCAGTCTCAAGCGCTCCAAGTGCCATCGCAGATGCCTTTATTGCTGAGCTACGGTCAGAACATAAGTTCGTGACCGATATTTCGCATATGGCAATGCATGGCGAGTGCGAATCTTGCTTTGGTGTACTCGGCGAAGACCTATTAAGGAACAATTGATGCGCGTTGCCCCGTCGGAAATAATTTTTGACCAAGGCATGCCTTGGCATTGTGGTGATCCCCTTAGTGAGCAGCGCTTACTTGCCCAAGGCATTGGCATTGTCGACTTGAGCAATAGAAGTGTTTTGACGGTTACTGGGCCAGATCGGTTGAGTTGGCTTAATGACCTCACGACGCAACTCGTTAATGCACTGAAGCCGGGGGAGAGCGCATTGGCGCTGATCCTGAGTCCCAACGGGCACGTTGAGTACGAACTCCACATTGTTGACGACGGTGACACCGCTTGGATAGTGGCCCAACCCGGTCAAGCTGAAACACTTTTGGCATACCTAGACCGCATGCGCTTCATGTTGCGGGTTGAAGTTGCAGACGTCAGTAGTGACTTCGCGGTGGTGTGGGAGCCGATAGGTGTTGTTGATCCTGAGTTGCCAAGTTGGTTAGTTCCGCAACCTTTCGCAGCCCGAGGATTTACTGGCCGAGAGGTTGTCGTTCCTCGTGCTGAACTCGAGGATCGTCTCGAGTCCGCACCGCAGGCAGGCTCTTGGGCGCTAGAAGCGATGCGTGTTGCTGCCGGCATGCCGAGAATGAATTGCGAGACGGACCACCGCACGATTCCCAATGAAGTTAACTGGCTGAACTCTGCAGTTCATCTGCAAAAGGGTTGCTATCGAGGTCAAGAGACGGTTGCTAAGGTAAACAATCTCGGCCAGCCGCCTCGGCGCCTCGCTCTCATCCACCTTGATGGTTCAACCGAAGAACTACCCGTGCATGGTGATGTGATCTCACTCAATGGCAAGAGCGTTGGTTGGGTTGGCACGGCAGTTCGTCATTACGAAGAGGGAATAATTGCCCTAGTGATGTTGAAACGCAATGTTGGCGTGGGTGAAGAACTCCTTGTAGAACATGACTCGATCGTGATTACGGCAGTTGAGGATCCAGCTCCAGCAAGATGGTGATGGGGCCGTCATTGGTGAAGTTCACTTTCATATCTGCACCGAACTTTCCTGTTTCAACTTTTGCGCCAAGAAGGCGCAGTGCATCAATGCATTCTTGAACGAGGGGTTCGGCAATGGGTGCAGGCGCCGCGGCATCCCAGCTGGGCCGCCGACCTTTTTTAGTATCCGCGTACAACGTGAATTGGCTAATCACGAGCAAAGGCGCATCAAGATCACTAGCTGAAACCTCACCCGTGGCGCCAGCAAAGATGCGCAAGTTGTAGATTTTTTCTGCCAGTCTGTGTGCTGTTGCTGCCTCATCTGTGTGGGTTACTCCAATGAGCACCACTAGTCCAGAGCCTATGAAACTTCCAAGGACTTCACCATCAACAGTGACGGTTGCCCCTAGGGCTCTTTGCACTAGCGCTCTCATGTACCCACCCTGTCATGAATGGTCTTGGCCATCAGTTACCTTGAGGTGGTGTTCTTTCAGGTGCAAAACATTGTGATCTTGATTCTTTGGGTGCTTTTTTTGGGGATAAAGGTCTATGCCTTTGTCGATTGCGTTCGTAGGCCGGCGCAAGCATTCGCCGCGGTAGGCCGCCAATCCAAGTCCTTGTGGCTGATCTTGACGGGAATTTCTGCTCTTGCTGGTCTGATCTTCCAAGATCCGCTAGGACTCTTTGGTATTGCGGGGCTTGTAGCGTCGCTGGTGTATCTCTTCGATGTGCGACCGCGCATCCAAGAGATTTTAAATAATCGCTGGTAGCTACTTCTTTTTCCCCTGGGCGGCCACGGCTGCCGCTGCAGCTGCCGCCGCTTCAGGATCCAAATATTGCCCACCCGGGGTAATGGGTTTGAGATTTTCATCAAGGTGATAGATCAGCGGGATCCCAGTTGGAATATTGAGCGAGGCAATATCGGCATCGGAAATGCCGTCGAGGTGCTTCACGAGCGCGCGAAGTGAATTGCCGTGTGCAGCGATTAACACAGTTTTACCAGCGCGCAAATCTTCGGCAACGATCACGTCTTCCCAATAAGGAATTAAACGATCAACAACATCTTTGAGGCATTCGGTTGCAGGCACTGCTTCAGGAGGCAGGCTTGAATACCGAACTTCGTGGGTTTGAGCCCACTCATTATTTGGATCAATTGGCGGCGGCGGAGTGTCATATGAACGACGCCAGAGCATGAATTGTTCTTCGCCATATTCGGCAAGAGTCTGTGCTTTGTCTTTACCCTGCAGAGCCCCGTAGTGACGTTCGTTCAGTCGCCAGTTACGAACCACAGGAATCCAATGGCGGTCGGCTGCTTCAAGTGCGATCTGACTTGTCTTGATAGCGCGCTTGAGAAGTGAAGTGTGTACGACATCGGGGAGAATTCTGGCCGCTTTAAGCAGCTCGCCGCCTCGCTTCGCCTCAGCCAGCCCCTTCTCGTTCAAATCAACATCGACCCAGCCGGTGAACAGGTTCTTGGCGTTCCATTCGCTTTCTCCGTGCCGAAGCAGAATCAAGGTGTAAGGAGCCTGGCTGGTTGTCATAGGCCTATTTTGCCGGTAACGGCGTAGTTATTGCTCACTGGGATGTTCAAGCAGGTGCCGCCACGCTTCTAGGTTGAACGTTGGCTCGCCACGAGAAATCCGCCAGTCCCACTCGCGTTGCATTGCACTCAGAAATCCAAGCTCAAGGATTGGGTTGAAAGATTCGTCTGCATATTCAAGAACTGAGCCGAGCAGACGGTCGAGTTCATGATCATCGATGGCGCGAAGGGCAACTCGGCCAGTCAGATAAATGTCACCGTACTGATCAATGGAAAATGCGACGCCGTACATCCGACGATTCTTTTCAAGCAGCCAAGCGTGAACTTTATCGGCATTCTCTTCTGGGCAACGAGCAACGAATCCGCTAATTGACACCGCATGTGTTCCGACTCGCAGTGCGACATTTGTTTTAAGTTTCTTGACGCCGGGAAGCGTCACGACGAAAGTTGGCCCAGCGATTTCTTCATATTCGATTTCGTTGAGCTGAAGGTAGTTTCGAATGTCAGCACTCACTGATACTTTGTCAGTCACGTAAGCATTACCTTTACAGTGCAACGCTTGTTGTGCGCATTGCATAGTCTGCAATCGCAAGTGAATATGAATCAAGAAGTCCGTGAACAGTGGCTTGCCATCCAAAATTTTCAGCATGTCGCCGTGCGCCGAGCTGCAGAATTTCTAGTTGCCGTCGGTCTTGTAACAGCGAATGCATCACTGCTGCATAGTCAGCAGGATTGTGACCGTCTATCAACACGCCGCTTGAATTGTTCGCGATGGCAGTGTGTAATCCTCCAACAGCCGCAGCGACAACTGGCGTTCCACATGCTTGAGATTCAATTGCGACCAGACCAAAAGATTCTGAATACGAAGGCACAACGGTAAGGTCAGCAGCGCGAAACCAATCGACAAGCGTTGCTCGATCAGTTGGTGGTTCAAAGCGAACAAGGTCAGTGATACCAAGTTCGTTGGCCAGATCGACTAGCGAAGTTGGGCGGTCAAGGCCAGAACCAGAAGGTCCGCCAGCAATCACGACAAGCAAGCGCGAGCGCAGCTCAGGATTGGCATGCACCATTTCTGCCGCGGCCCGTAACAGCACATCAGGAGCCTTGAGCGGCTGGATGCGCCCAACAAAGAGCAACAAAAGTGCATCTGCTGCGACACCCAAGCGCGCTCGGGAATTGATTTGATTACCAGGTGAAAACAACGAAAGGTCTACGCCGGGATGCACCACATCGACGTGGTTTGGGTTTGCGCCGTATAAATTAATGAGTTGATCTGCCTCATCGTTGGTGTTTGCGATGAGTCGAGTTGCGGCTTCCACAACCTGTTCTTCACCGATGACGCGACCATGCGGCTCTGGCTTATCGCCAAAAGCCAAATCTGCATTTTTGACCTTCGCCATCGTGTGCATTGTGTGAACTAACGGCACTCCCCAGCGTTCAGAGGCCAACCAGCCGACCTGGCCCGAGAGCCAATAATGAGAATGAATCAAGTCGAACCAACCTTCGGGGCGCGCTGCTTCGGCACGTAAAACCCCCGATGTCACAGCACAGAGTTGGCCAGGTAAGTCTTCTTTGCGGAGTCCCTCAAATGGACCGGCTGTCACATGGCGCACCAAAATTCCGGGAGCAATTTCAATCACGGACTCATGATTTGAACGAGTGGCTCGGGTGAAGACTTCGACTTCAATGCCAGCATGTGCGAGTTGTTTCGCGGTCTCCAGCACATAGACGTTCATTCCGCCGGCATCGCCGGTGCCAGGCTGGTCAAGGGGCGAAGTATGAATCGACAGCAAAGCCACCCGCTTGGGCACTTTCCGATGTGGTCGTATCGCGCTGACGCTCATTTTCACCTCCCTCAACGATTTCTCGTGAGGGCAGCCTTACACAAAGCCTCGAACCTGACAAACGGTCAGGGCTAAATCAGGGTGACCCCGACGTATGGATCCCCCGTCATGATGGTGATTAGGCGCCGAGTAACAGAAACGGCATGGTCGGCATACCGCTCGTAGTAACGCGAAAGCAGGGTGATGTCGATCGCTGTTTCCACCCCATTGTGCCAAGTGGGAGAAAGTACTGCTCGAAAGAGCTCTAGGTGGAGGCGATCGACGTCTTCATCGTGACCAGCGATATCGGTGGCCAGAGAAAGGTCTTTCGTGGCAATAACTTGAGCAGTCTTGGTGACAATTGCCTGGGCTAGCGTTCCCATTTCCTCAAACGTACTGCGAAGTTCTTCAGGGACCACCGGGCTAGGAAACCGCATGCGGGCCTGTTTAGCCACATGAGAAGCAAGGTCACCCATGCGCTCAAGGGATGCAGCTATTCGAAGGGATCCGATGAGAATGCGCAGATCACGATCGGTGGGGTGTTGATCTGAGATCAGATCAACGCAGAGCTCTTCGATTTCAGAGGTGAGAATGTCAATGCGCTCATCTTGGGCGATAACATTCTGAGCCAAGTCATTATCGGCGTTCAGCAGGGATTGGGTAGCCATGAACATGGCGGATCCCACGAGCTCGGCAACTTCCACCAACCGCGCGTTTACGGCTTCTAAATCATCTGCGTATGCCATGGGTAGGACAAACCCCCTTCGGCGTGGAGCATATGTCCCCATAGGCTCACTCTTGGGTAACAACATGGCTAAAGGTTGAACGTCACATAAAGGTGAAGTGAATGGCCAGTGGGTCAGATGAACCCTGAGCGAAAGATCGAAGCGTTGGCGCCTATTGATTGTTCAGACGCCCCTGGCCTCCATATCCTCTCGATGTGACAAGTAAATTGCTTCGGATGGAGCACACCGAAGGTCCACACTCTGAAATTAAAGAGATCCCTGATGAGGTAGAGCGAATCCTTGCGGTTCTGCCTTCGTGCTCGATCGTGGCAGATCAAGATGGCAATGTTCTTCGTGCTAGCCAGAAGGCTTCAGCTCTTGGTCTCGTGAACCGCAATGTCATGACTGTGCGAGACATCGCCAAGTTGGTTCATGCAGTGGCAGGCGATGGTGAATCGCGCGAAGAAGAGATGCGAGTCCGCCGACCACCCCTTGGTCGTGAAATGTTGGAACTCCGCGTGCGGGTTGCAGACCTAGGCACGGGCGCAATCTTGGTACTTATCGATGATTTGGCTGAAGAACGCCGAGTCGATGCAGTTCGACGAGATTTTGTTGCAAACATCAGCCACGAGTTAAAAACTCCAGTTGGCGCCTTGTCGGTTCTTGCTGAAGCAGTTCAATCGGCCAGTGAGGATCCAGAGCAGGTACGCCACTTCGCATCGCGTATGCAAATGGAAGCGACTCGGTTAGGACACCTCGTTCAGGACATCATCGACCTTTCGCGACTGCAGGGCGATGATCCGTTGGCACACTCAAGCGTCGTTGATATCGATGATGTTGTGCAACACGCAGTCGAAGACGTTCGGATGATTGCCGAAGACAAGGGGATATCGCTCGTTGTCGCATCCGATGCGCCAACTTTCGTGTTCGCCGATTCCGACCAACTGCAAACCGCGGTGCGCAACTTATTGGTTAACGCAATTGCCTATTCGTCAGATGGCACCAGTGTTGCGATTCATACGCGTGAAGTGAATTCCATCGTCGAGATCATGGTCAAGGATCAGGGCATCGGAATTGCAGCAAACGATCTTGATCGAGTTTTCGAACGTTTTTACCGTGTTGATCCAGCTCGCTCACGGGTGACCGGAGGCACTGGTCTGGGCCTTGCAATCGTGAAGCATGTGTGCCAAAACCACGGCGGCGAGTGTGCCGTGTGGTCTGAAGTTGGAGTCGGTTCTTCATTTACCTTGCGGCTTCCAACCTTCACTGAAGCGGTTGACGAGAATCCGACCACGGAAGCCATTATCGTAGAGATACCAACAATGAACGGAGATTCTCGCTCATGACCAAGGTATTGATCGTGGAAGACGAGGAGTCGTTTTCTGAGGCTCTTGCCTTTATGTTGAAGCGCGAAGGTTACGAAGTTGAAGTAGCTGCTGATGGCAATAAAGCCATTGAACTCTTTGATCGCAATGGCGCTGATTTGCTGTTGCTAGATTTGATGCTACCGGGTTTGTCAGGCACTGAAGTGTGCAAGCACATTCGCACAAAATCATCGGTACCGATCATCATGCTGTCGGCAAAAGATGGTGAAGTCGACAAAGTTGTTGGCCTTGAACTTGGTGCAGACGACTATGTAACCAAGCCGTTTTCTTCGCGCGAGTTACTTGCACGAATCAAAGCGGTGATGCGTCGTCACGGTGATGTTGAAGATTTGTTGCCCACTGTGGTTGAAGAAGGCCCGGTGCGCATCGACTTGGA
>CANJCG010000016.1 GCA_947472655.1 Actinomycetota bacterium | reverse complement strand
TGCGAACTTTGGTTAGTAGTTCCAACACGCATACGAGCTGTTGCCGCTGCAGCCGTTGCGCTTGAGCACTATCGCACCCATGGCGTGCACGCAGAAGTAATCGTGCGTCAAACGAATCGAAGCATGAGCACTGGTGATATTTCCAGAGCTCTGGGTGCACCAGTGCGAGCAGTATTACCCGAAGACGCAAGTGTGAGCCTGGCCGCCGAACTTGGCGAACTTGTCGGCGGCGGTTATGCAAAGGCGTGCAACTTGCTCATTCAAGAGTGGTTAAAGCTGTGAAACTCGCTGACCGTGTGCGAAGCCGGTTGGTGGTGATGCAAGGTGAAGCGACACATGACGGGGTAGCCGCGGCACTGCGTGATGAAGGTTTGGTGTTAGGCGATGGTGCGATTCTCTCGCTCGTCACCGAGCTGCAACGCGAATTTGTGGGCGCAGGGTTGCTGGATCCGTTGCTTCATCAGCCAGGAGTGACCGATATTTTGGTGAACGGACCTGATCAGATTTGGATTGATCGCGGACAGGGACTCGAACACATTCCGCTTGCATTTAACAATGATGATGAAGTGCGTGCGCTAGCGCAACGACTCGCAAGTGCTGTGGGTAGACGCCTTGATGATGCGCATCCTTACGTTGATGCTCGAATGGCATCTGGAGTGCGCCTGCATGCGATTCTCGCACCGATCTCGACAGACGGAACCGTAATTTCACTTCGAATCCCTGCGAGGCAAGGCCTCAGCATCAACGATCTGGTCGAGTTGGGCTCTCTAGATGCAGGCGCAGCTTTTTGGATTCGTATGGTGATTGACTTAAAACTCTCGTTCTTCGTGAGCGGAGGTACCGGATCTGGGAAGACCACAGTGCTTGCCGCAATGCTTGGAATGATTGCGCCGCATGAACGCATCGTGATCGTTGAAGACTCGGCAGAGTTACAACCTGACCACCCGCACGTGGTGCGCCTGCAGTCGCGATTAGCAAATCTTGAAGGCGCTGGCGCCGTGCCAATGCGTGACCTAGTGCGACAGACCCTACGGATGCGCCCTGACCGCATTGTTGTGGGTGAGGTTCGAGGCGCAGAAGTAATCGAACTTCTCACAGCTTTGAACACTGGGCACGAAGGTGGCTGCGCGACGGTGCACGCGAATTCAGCCGCGGATATCCCAGCGCGCATCGAAGCGCTTGGACTAGCAGCTGGATTAGACAGAGCAGCAGTGCATGCTTTATTGGGTGCGGGACTCGAGGTTGTTGTGCATCTAGACCGCGACATCCAGGGCCGTCGACAACTCCAAGGAATTCACGTTGTCCAGATCAATGAACAACATCAAGTAGAGCTCATACCTGCAGTAGTTCGCGAAGGTAGCGAGTTTGTTGATGGTCCAGGAATTCATAAATTACGCAAGCGTGCACAACACCTACTCACGCTGGACCTGCTGGCTACTTCATGAATATGGTGATCGCTGCGCTGATTGCGGCCTTTATCTACCTATGGCATCAGCCCACCACGATAAGTCGATTACATCGGTTGCGGCTCAATGACGATGTCACTTCAAACCTGGCTCTGCTAGATCAACTCAAGCATCGACTGCATCGCAAATCTGAGCGCGACGCCTTGAGCCAGCGACTCATCGATGCACTTGCTGCGTTGGATGCCGAGTTGAGATCTGGGCAACCGCCAAATTCTGCGCTCGTGCGTGCAGCTGATGAGCCGCCGTTGTGGCCGGCGGCCCTAGCCGCGGTCAGGATTGGAGGCGATGTAGGTCAGGCTCTTCGCGTCGATGCTCAAAGCTTGCCGTTGCTTGGGCACCTGGCGGCCTGTTGGGAAGTGGCTTCGCATTCGGGAAGCGCAATGAGCGCATCAGTGAGACAACTCTTGCAAAGCTCTCGGCAAAACGAAGAGTTGCGAGCCACGTTAGAAGCCGAACTCGCAGGGCCTCGAGCCACAGCCAAAATATTGAGCGGGCTGCCTCTTATTGGGCTCATGCTCGGCATCATGTTGGGTGCAGATCCCGTGGGCTGGCTCGTGGGGACTCCTATTGGCTGGGGATGCCTCGTGACAGGTCTGTTACTCACGGCTATTGGTGCAACCTGGTCGCAACGAATGGTGCGCGGCGTCGAGCGCTTGCTATGAAGATTCTTATTGCCATCCTCATGGCTACTGCAGCATGGTTATCGATTCGACCAACAAGTCGGCGCCGGCTCCACCTCGTTGTGCCCGCTCAGCAATCGACAGTTTCGTTCCAACTTCCAATGCGAGCTATTGCAGCGGTGGTTTTGGGTGCGGGTATTGCACTTGTAGTTGGATCCTTACCTGGTGTGGCGCTCGGCACGCTGGCTGCAGTTGGAGCGCATAGATTCTTTGGCAGGTTGGAGTCGCGCGCAGATCGAGAACGCAAGAATGCGCTCGTATCTCAGGTGCCAATCGTGTGTGATCTCTTATCTGCAACGTTGGCTTCTGGAGCGAGTCTGAGTTCTGCACTAGTCGCGGTTGCATTTGCCGTTCGCGCGCCGGCATCTGAATCGCTACTTCGGGTTGACGCAGCTATGCGTATGGGTGCATCGCAACAAACTGCCTGGATTGCTGCGAAGGTAGACCCAGAGTTTTCGCGCCTCGCCTCAGCATTTCAACGCTCTGCTTCGTCTGGTGCCCCAGTTGCTGAGGTCTTCGCGGGAATTGGCGATGATGAACGCAGGCGCAAGCGAATGACTGTGGAAGTTGCCGCTCGATCTGCAGGTGTGCGTTCGGTTGCACCACTTGCGGCATGTTATTTACCTGCATTTATTTTGCTGGGGATCGTTCCAGTTGTTGCATCAATGGCGACAGACATGTTCTCGCATTAATCGTTATCCCCAAGTACACGCATCTACGGACCTGGTCCACAGTATTTATTGCACTGATGCGTACATACCTCTTGATCCAGCACGGTGAGAAATCACCAGGAGCGCAAGGCTCTGGGTCGAGAAGGGAATTTTCATGAATCGGTTATTAAGTCGAATGAAACGCAATGACAAGGGCATGACTACTGCCGAATATGCAGTCGGAACAGTTGCCGCAGCTGGTCTGGGCGGAGTTCTCATAAAGCTACTCACCAGCGCAGAGGTGCGTAACTTGATTTGGAAGATTATGAGTTCTGCACTTTCGGTTTTCTTTTAAATGATGTCATTGTTCGGGCCGAGTCGGTTTAGTGCCGGCTCGGCCCAGCACGAACGCGGCAGCGCAGTCATAGAAACGGCACTGATGATTCCCGTACTGCTTGGTGTCACCATGGTTTTCCTGACAACAATTCAGTTAGGCATCACTGCAGTGCAGCTCACCGACACCGCACATGATCTGGCGCGGGCACTGGCTCGAGGGGAATCGCAGAGTCAGATCAATGAACAAGCCAACGCGCAAGCACCCAATGCGCAATTGACGATGTCGAACACTGAAGCAAGTGTCACGGTTACCTTGAGTCAAGACATAGATATACCCATTCCGATCCTTTCGCGCTTTTCGTTCACCTTTGAACGGTCAGCCACTGCTCCGTTGGAGCAGATATGAGACAACCGTGCGCTGGCGAATTCAACCGCAACGATGAGAAAGGCAGCGGCACGGTTTTTGGAATTGCGCTTATCGGGGTGATCTCGCTGCTGGGGTTCGTTGCGGTAGTACAAGTTCAAGCGACACTGCTCAGTCACTCGGTGCAAGGTGCTGCTGATCTCAGTGCGATCGCGGGAGCTCAATCCCCAGCTGATCCGTGCGCGAAAGCGGAAAGTATCGCTTTATTCAACAAGGTCATACTCAAGCACTGTTTTATTGATGGCGAAAATGTCTCCGTTGAAGTTGAAGCAGCCACACCCGCTCTAGTTGCAAAGCTTTTGGATCGATTTGGAATTTCAGTAAACAACGTGCGCGCAGTAGCAACAGCCGGACCACCAGATTTCGCGTCAGTGCTCTAGTCAGTGGCATTTCGCAATAATTCGGTTAGCAGACGCACTGCTGCATTTTTATCGAGCGGATTGTTGCCATTGCCGCACTTCGGTGACTGCACGCAAGACGGACAACCATCGCGGCAGCGACATTCGCGGATGAGGTCGCGAGTAGCAGTCAGCCATTGGCGTGCAATATCGAAACCATGTTGGGCAAAGCCTGCACCCCCGGGATAGCCGTCATAAACAAAAACTGTGGTGATGCCGGTGTCGATGTGTCGTGCAGTTGAGACGCCACCAATATCCCAACGATCGCAGGTAGCGAAGAAAGGCAATAAGGCGATCGAGGCGTGTTCGGCTGCATGAACTGCACCAGGAATTTCTGAAGGATCTACTCCGGCTCGCGTGCACTGCTCTTCGGAAACTGTCCACCACACCCCGGTCGTGATCAGTTCCCGCTCCGGAAGTGCCAGACCCTGCTCGCCAAGGTTGTCGCCGGTGAGGAGTCGACGTCGTTGAAAACTAGTGACTTGGCTCGTGACCTGAACTTGGCCGATATGGATACTTGCTTCACCCCAAGGACGACCCTCGTGCTCTTCGACGACACGAATATCGCTGATCTCGTGTGCGTGAGTTGTGTAATCAACAGGTTCTTCGACAACGGCGGCCACAAGGTCATCGAGATCGAGGGCAGTAACAACTGACGTCACCCCTTGATGCGTGTACACCGCTCCGGGATGCACTGTGCTGTGTGCGGAGGTTTGATCAATAGTTCCTAAGAGGCGACCAGTGTCTTCTTCAATAATGCGTATCGGCGCACCGCCCGTGCTACGCAAGTCAGCAAGATCGCTTGCTCGATCGCGCCGAGTCCAAAACCAGCCCGTTGATCGCTTGCGCAAGAAGCCTTGATCGGCAAGATCGGCAAGAAGGGCGAGAGACGTCGGACCGAACCAACGAACTGCATCAGCGTCCGTCAAAGGAATTTCCGCTGCGGCAGCGCACAGATGAGGTCCAAGAATCACTGGGTTGGTTGGATCAAACACGGAGGCTTCCACGGGCGCACCCAAAATCGACTCTGGGTGTTCCACCACAAATGCATCCAGTGGGTCTTCGCGGGCGATAAAGATTGCGAGTGCAGGAGCATCCCCACGTCCGGCTCGTCCAAACTGCTGCCATAGCGAAGCTCGGGTTCCGGGCCACCCAGCGATAACGACCGCGTCCAAGCCGCTGATATCAATGCCAAGTTCAAGGGCATTGGTAGTTGCCAGCGCTCGAATACTGCCATCACGTAATGAACTTTCGATTGCTCGTCGTTCCTCGGGAAGATATCCACCACGGTACGAAGCAACTGTATTAACGAGTTCAGGATCAATTTCTCGAAGCAGGTCTCGTGTCATCGCGGCGACGCCCTCAGCGGCGCGACGACTCCTGACAAATGCAAGTGTTTGCCGCCCATCAGCAACGAGATCAGCGAGCAAATGAGCAGCTTCAGTGGTCGCAGTGCGATGCACGGGCTCGGCACCGTCGATCCCCAGATCCATTGGTTGCCACAGCGCAATCGTTCGTTCAGGCATCGGTGAGGAATCTTCAGTTATTTCAATAACCGGATCACCGATGAGTCGTTGTATTGCAATTGCAGGTTCGGCGACAGTAGCGGAGGCGGCGATGATGACAGGTGTGCTACCTAAGTGATCACAGATGCGCCGCAACCGGCGGATAACTGCTGAAACGTGAGCTCCGAAAACACCGCGATAGATGTGAGCCTCATCGATGACGATGTAGTCGAGTCGTTTCAGAAATGGTGCCCAGCGCATGTGACTGCCCAAGAGCGAGTGGTGCAGCAAGTCTGGATTTGTCAGCACCAAGTTTGCGTGACGTTGAGCCCACTGACGCTCTTCATATGAATTGTCTCCATCGACAGTTGCAGCTCGCAGCCACGGTAGTTGGCGTTCCTGCATGGTGCGCAACTGATCATGAGCCAATGCCTTTGTCGGCGCGATGTACAACGCTGTTGATCCGCGACCGTTCGGGGCTGTGCTTCCTAATTCAATTGCCTTCAGGATTGGCAGTGCGTAAGCCAAGGATTTGCCTGAGGCAGTGCCGGTGGCCAGCACGACGTGTTCACCTCGATGGGCAGCTTCAGCAGCGTCAACTTGATGTTTCCATGGCTGGGTAACACCAGGAAAGGATTGTTGAACCTCATCTGAAACCCAGGCTGGCCAAGGAGAAAAAACTGCTCCACGAGCAGGCCGCACCTCCAAATGGCGCAGGCGATCTTCCCGGCCCTGGGAAAGACGCGAGAGCACGCCTTCGATGCTGGTATTCATTTCCCCCACGGTAACGCGCGGGATGTGCGAAGGTCTTCACATGGAGTTCGCGGTCTCCAGCGAGATCATTTCAGGGGCGTTAGTGGTTTCCGTACGCGGTGATGTGGATTTAGCGACAGCGGGCCGGATGGATTCGGAGATCCTTGTGTCCTGGCAGCCCCCTCAGCCACTCGTTGTGGACGCCAGTGATGTGCCTTTCATGGATTCCACCGGCTTAGGTGTGCTGATTAAGGCGGCAGAGCGCGCTAGCCACCTTGGTGGATCTGTTGCCATCGTCACGAACGCCGAGCGAGTGCGAAAGGTATTGACCATTACTGGTCTTGATTCGTTCATCCTTATTGCCCAATCGCTAGAGGAAGCCTTGCTCGCCACGAAATTGGCATAAATCGGACAATTTCCTAATTCCACCTGATTTCCCCTGCTGAGTTAATAAACTCCCCTCGATTTGTGAACAACAGTTCACGCCTAGTCAGGAGACCCATGATTGAGCTCAGTGGAAGCAACTTGACGACTGTCGTCGTCGTTGCTGTCATCGCGCTGCTCGCGCTAGTTGTCGCAGCAGTATTGGTACGTGAAGTCCTCGCCGCACCTCAGGGCACCCCAAAGATGCAGGAGATCGCAGGAGCGATTCAAGAAGGCGCTACTGCCTTTTTGAGCCGCCAGTTCAAGACACTCGCAGTTTTCGCTGTGATCGTGTTCTTCGTACTGTTCTTGCTGCCTGCGGATTCTTCATCAGAACGTATTGGTCGAAGCATCTTCTTCCTTGTTGGCGCAGTGTTTTCCGGTATCACCGGCTATATGGGTATGTGGCTTGCTGTTCGCGGCAACGTTCGCGTAGCTGCAGCTGCTAACGATTCAGGCGAACAACTCGCAATGCGTATCGCTTTCCGCACCGGTGGCGTAGCTGGAATGTTCACAGTTGGACTTGGCTTGTTCGGTGCCGCACTCGTGGTTCTCGTGTACAAGGGCGATGCGCCAAAGGTACTAGAGGGCTTCGGCTTCGGTGCCGCACTTCTGGCAATGTTCATGCGTGTTGGTGGTGGCATTTTCACCAAGGCAGCTGACGTCGGCGCCGACCTTGTAGGCAAGGTTGAGCAGGGAATCCCTGAAGATGATCCTCGCAATGCTGCAACGATCGCTGACAACGTTGGTGACAACGTAGGCGACTGCGCTGGCATGGCAGCTGACCTCTTCGAGTCATACGCCGTCACGCTCGTTGCTGCATTGATCCTTGGTAAGGCTGCTTTCGGCGAACTTGGTTTGGTCTTCCCACTCGTGGTTCCTGCAATCGGTGTTATCACTGCAGTCATCGGCATCTTCGCCGTTGCGCCTCGCAAGGGTGATCGCTCGGGTATGTCTGCCATCAACCGTGGCTTCTTCATCTCTGCAGTCTTCTCGTTGATCTTGGTCGTCGTTGCTGCATTTGTATGGATCCCAGCCACTTGGGCTGATCTCATTACCAAGTACAAGCCCACTGGCCTTGCGATTGATGCAATCACTGGTTCAAGTGTTGACAACATTGGCCCGCGTGGCTTTGTTATTGGTGCTGTGCTTATCGGCATCGTTCTTGCTGCCGTCATTCAGCAGCTCACTGCGTACTTCACTGAAACAAACCGCCGCCCAGTTGATGACGTTGCAAAGACGTCACTTACCGGGCCGGCAACCGTCATCCTCTCGGGTATCTCCCTTGGTTTGGAATCTGCTGTCTACTCGGCGCTCATCATTGCTGCCGCAGTTTATGGCGCCTTCCTTATTGGTGGCGGCGTTGTGATTTTGTCGCTGTTCGCCATCGCATTGGCTGGCACTGGTTTGCTCACCACAGTCGGCGTCATTGTTTCGATGGATACCTTCGGCCCTGTTTCTGACAATGCTCAAGGCATTGCTGAAATGTCCGGCGATGTTCATGGTGAAGGCGCTGCGGTTCTTACGCGTCTTGACGCTGTGGGTAACTCCACCAAGGCAATTACAAAGGGCATCGCAATTGCAACAGCAGTGCTTGCTGCAACGGCTTTGTTCGGCTCATTCCGTGATGCAGTAACAGCAGCGACAGCTGCTTCTGGCGCGAGCATCGCTGATGTATTCGCTAACCTTGAATACATCGGCATTCTCAATATCGCTAGCCCTGCAAACCTCGTTGGTTTGATCATTGGCGCATCAGTGGTCTTCTTATTCTCAGGCCTTGCTATCAACGCGGTTTCGCGTGCTGCTGGCGCTGTGATCTTCGAAGTGCGTCGCCAGTTCCGCGATCACCCTGGAATCATGTTGGGCACTGAGAAGCCGGAATACGCGAAGGTTGTTGACATCGTTACTCGCGACTCACTACGTGAGTTGATAACACCAGGCATCCTGGCAGTGTTCACTCCGATTGCTGTTGGCTTCGGTCTCGGTATTGGCCCATTGGGTGCTTACCTTGCCGGCACCATCGGTACCGGTGTGCTCATGGCGGTCTTCCTTTCGAACTCAGGCGGCGCCTGGGATAACGCGAAGAAGTTTGTTGAAGATGGCAACTACGGCGGTAAGGGCTCTGATGCCCACTCCGCAACAGTCATCGGCGACACCGTCGGCGATCCATTCAAGGACACAGCGGGTCCTGCAATTAACCCATTGATCAAGGTTATGAACTTGGTCGCTTTGTTGATCGCTCCTGCTGTCGTTTCACTGAGCATCGGCAATGACGCAAACTCGGGTATGCGTTGGGGAATTTCACTCTTCGCAGCGCTTATCGTGATTGTCTCGGTGGTCATCAGCAAGCGTCGTCCAATTGCGGTCGGCGATATGGGTGACATGCCTGCAAACGTCTAGATCCAAAGAGAACTGCCCCGTACTCGAAAGAGTGCGGGGCAGTTCTCTTTGTTCGAGAGAGACATCAATGCAATGTATTAACTCAGAACGTTTATGCCGAGTTGTTCAGCAACTGCCTTCATTTTCTTATCCAGTGTCACCAGCGGCAATTCCAATTGGATGCATAGAGCGATGTAGCTCGCATCGTATGGAGTAAGTCCAGTTGTTCGGGAGATCTCAACGATCATTTCCGTCTTGGGGTGATGATGGTCAACCATCAAAAGCTGAATGGCTTCTAAGTAACTATTTATGTCAGATTCACTGATCCGCTGCTTTCTCTCAGCAACCCGTAATGCCGATGCAAGTTCATAAACCCACAGTGTGGGAACGTGGCTGAGAGTGACAAGGAGCGGTGCCATAATCGACTCGACGGCGTCGGTTGTTTCGTCTTTGACCAAGTAAGACACCATGATTGAGGCGTCGATAACGCAACTCAATATCTTCTGCCTTCCTCAATAAGTTCTTTGGCGGTTTCTGGGCCGGGCTTGGTTCGACTTCGGATTTCACGCGCGAGTTCAATGAATTCCTTGATCTGGTCTTCACGGGTAGGAGGTGGCCCGATCGTGGCGAAGGGCACGCCTCGCTTGGTCACCACGATGCGTTCCCCTGTGGCAGCGAGCTCGAGTAATTCCGAAAGACGGGTCTTGGCTTCAAAGACTCCTACAGTGATGGTCATACCAACAGACTAGATTGTTGGTTAACTAGCGTCAAGCCTCCAACGGACCCGCTCAAACTTGACAAAGGGCAGTGGCTTAGCGTCAGACTCCGCTTCAACTGAAGGGGATTGAGTGGCCAACGACAAAACGCTCGTGATCGTGGAATCACCAGCGAAAGCTAAGAAGATCGCGGGATACCTGGGGGATGACTACATCGTCATGGCCTCAGTCGGCCATGTGCGTGACTTGGCTTCAAAGGCCTCCGACCTTCCTGAAGGCGAGCGCAAGCACTCCTGGAGCAAATTGGCCGTCAATGTCGATGATGGCTTTCGTCCCTATTACATCGTGCACCCGTCAAAGGCTGCCACGATTCGGGATTTGAAAACTGCGCTCAAGGGCGCCGACGCACTCTTGCTCGCAACGGACGAGGACCGAGAGGGTGAAGCAATCTCTTGGCACCTATTAGAGGTGTTGCGTCCCAAGGTTCCCGTTCAACGCATGGTCTTTAATGAAATTACTGCTGACGCAATTCGCGAAGCGGTAGCTCATCCTCGCGATCTCGACATGGATTTGGTGCAAGCGCAGGAAACCCGCCGCATCGTTGACCGTCTCTACGGTTATCCAGTTTCTGAAGTGCTCTGGAAAAAGATTGGACGAGAAGCCAAATCAGCTGGCCGCGTTCAATCAGTAGCAGTGCGTTTGGTTGTCGATCGTGAGCGTGAACGCATCGCCTTCAACTCGGCTGGCTACTGGGATATTGACGCGATATTTGCACCTCAAGATTTCAGAGCTCGGCTTTCAACAGTTGATGGTGTGCGCGTTGCCATTGGCAAAGACTTCGACCAAAGTGGTCAGCTCAAGGCTGAAGACAAAGTCACACTGCTTGACGAAGCTCGTGCAAATTCACTTGCTGATGGACTCAAACCGGCGACCTTCACCATTACATCGGTTGAGCAAAAGCCGAACCAGCGCAAACCTTCAGCACCCTTCACTACTTCAACGATGCAGCAAGAAGCATCCAATCGACTTCGCTGGGGTGCTCAGCGCACGATGCGCATTGCCCAGAGCTTGTACGAAAACGGCTACATCACCTATATGCGAACCGACTCGGTCAACTTGTCAGCTCAGGCGATCAACGCAGCTCGCGTTCAGGTCACAGAGTTGTATGGCCCCGAATATGTAGAAGCAACTCCACGCGTCTTTCCAAACAAATCAAAGAACGCTCAGGAAGCTCATGAGGCAATTCGTCCTGCTGGCGATTCATTCCAAACTCCTGATCAGCTTCGTCGCGAATTAAATGCCGATGAGTTCGCGTTGTATGACCTGGTGTGGAAACGCACGGTTGCTTCACAGATGGTTAATGCTCGTCTTGCCACGACCACTGCAAAGATCAAGGGCACTGCAACTGACGGAACAGAAGTTGAATTCACAGCATCTGGCACCGTAGTGGTGTTCCCGGGTTTCTACGCTGCTCTGAAAGACATTCCTGAAGAGGGTGCAGAGAACGAGAATGAACTTCCAACGTTGAGTGAAGGTCAAACTCTCACTGCGAAAGAAATCAACTCCGTGGGTCACACCACTAGTCCACCTTCACGTTTCACTGAAGCCAAGCTTGTTCAGCGACTGGAAGAGCTTGGCATAGGCCGTCCATCAACGTATGCATCAATCATGAGCACGATCGTTGATCGTGGCTATGTCTGGAAAAAAGGTTCGGCACTCGTTCCAAGTTTCATTGCGTTTTCAGTTGTACGTTTACTTGAGCAGCATTTCGCTGAACTTGTGGACTACAACTTCACCGCAAACATGGAAAACTCGCTCGACGAAATTGCAAACGGTCAAGCGAAGCAGGTTGATCAGCTCGAAGCCTTCTGGCGCGGTGGCGATTCACTTGCTGGGCCTTTCCCTGGTATTAAGCCACTCACCGAAGACCTCGGGGCAATTGATGCTCGAAGCATTGCAACGATGCCAATTGCGGGAACTGATGCTCATATTCGCGTGGGTCGTTACGGTGCATACGTCGAGCGAGGCGAAGAGCGAGCAAATATTCCTGTTGGGTTAGCTCCTGATGAACTCAATGCGGCTAAGGCAGAAGAACTCCTCGCTGAGCCAACGGGTGATCGCGAACTGGGCGTTGATCCCGTAACCGGCCTGAATCTGCTGGCGAAGTCTGGCCGTTATGGTCCGTATGTCACCGAAGTGCTTGCAGAAGGTGCCAAGAAGTCCGATAAGCCGCGCACCGCTTCACTCTTTAGTGAAATGAACCTCAACGAAGTCACCCTCGAAGATGCCTTGAAGTTGCTGAGTCTTCCTCGCGAGGTGGGTATCGATCCGACCACGAGTGAAGAAATCACTGTTCAAAATGGTCGTTACGGCCCCTACTTGATGCGCGGTACTGATTCACGTTCCATCGGTAGTGAAGATGAAATCTTCACGATCACCTTGGAACAGGCACTTGCGCTTTATGCACAGCCAAAGCAGCGTCGAGGTCGTGGGCAGGCTGCTGGGCCCCTTCGTGAAATCGGTCCAGATCCCACAACTAATTTGCATGTCGTTGTTCGTGATGGTCGTTTTGGTCCGTATGTCACCGATGGAGTGACGAATGCTTCCCTTCGAACAGCCGATGACCCAATGACGGTGTCTATCGATCGCGCATCTGATCTCTTGTCAGAGCGTCGGGCCAAAGAAGCACTTGAAGGTCCGACGAAGAAGACGGTTAAGCGGGTTGCCAAGAAAACAACGGCTAAGAAAGCTGCAGCGAAGAAGACTGTGGCGAAGAAGGCAGCAGATCGTAACCTCACTACGCGCACGGTAAAGAAAGCTGGCGCGAAGAAGGCTGCTAAGAAAGCTGCAGCGAAGAAGATCGCGGTTCCGGGATAGTTTGACAATGTTCATAGTTCTCGAGGGACCCGATGGTTCAGGAAAGTCGACGCAAACTCGGCTCCTCGTTGAACGCTTGCGCGCAGCCGGAAAAACTGCCGTACACACTCGCGAACCAGGTGGGACTCCTGCAGCAGAGGCGATTCGCAGTTTGGTGTTAAACCCAGAATTTACTGGGCTTGATACTCGCACTGAAGCATTGCTTTTTGCAGGTGCTCGCGCAGAACATGTGGCCAATGTGATTCGCCCTGCTCTGGTGCGTGGTGAAGTCGTGGTGTGTGATCGCTACATTGATTCTTCAATCGCTTATCAGGGTGTTGGGCGCGATCTTGGAATCGAACGCATCAGAGATCTCAGTCTTTGGGCAACGGGTGGATTAGTTCCAGACCTCACCATTGTTCTCGATATTGATTCTGCTTTGGGTATAGCGCGTGCAGGCAGTGATCTTGATCGGCTAGAACGCGAGCCTGCGGAGTATCACGATCGAGTTCGCAAGGCATTCGTAGCACTCGCACTGCACGACCCTGAGCGCTATCGAGTAGTCAATGCTTCAGGATCTATCGACGAAGTTGCTCAGCGGATTCAGATAGCAGTTGATGAATTCATCGCAGGTCGATTGGCATGAACGAAACGACTGCCGTTCCGGCGCCAATATGGAATGTCCTCATTGGCCAAGATGAAGTCGTTACAAAGTTGGATCGCGCAGTTCACGATGCTGAACTGATCACGCGAGGCGAACACGGACCAGCGATGACGCACGCATGGTTGTTCACTGGACCACCTGGATCAGGCAGATCAAATGCGGCTACTGCATTTGCTGCAGCGCTGGTCTGTCCAGAAAATGGATGCGGGCAATGTCAGATCTGCCGCAATGCACCAACAGGTGGCCATCCTGACGTCGACATCGTGCAACCACAGGGACTCACGTACGGCGTTGATGATGCGCGTGAGTTAATCAAGCAAGCGGGAATGTCTCCAACGAGCAGTCCGTGGCATGTGGTCGTTGTCGAAGATGCAGATCGACTCACGGATCAGGCCGTTAACGTTTTATTGAAGGCGATCGAAGAACCGCCGCCGCATACTGTTTGGGTGCTGTGTGCCCCCAGCACCGAAGATGTGTTGCCGACAATTCTTTCGCGCACCCGTCATGTGACCCTACGCACGCCGCCAGATTCGATTGTTGTCGCAGCACTTCAAGAGCGTTACGGCATCGATGCTTCATTGGCTGCCTTTGCTGCGCGAGCCTCACAGGGCCATATCGGGCGGGCACGTGCGTTAGCTACTGATGAGCATGCACGAATGCGGCGTCAAGAGGTACTTCGTATCCCAATGCAGCTACATGATTTACCAGCTTGCTTTGTTCATGCGCAGAACTTGATCGAAACTGCAACCCTTGATGCCCACTCGATTACGGATTCACTTGATGTTGAAGAGGCAGAACAATTGCGTAAGGCCTTCGGAGCAGATGCCGAATCGAAACTCAAAGGTCAACTCAAGCGGTCCCTTGATAGTTCAATGAAACAGCTTGAGACCACGCAAAAACGCCGTCGCACTCGCATTGTGCGGGATCAAGTAGATCGAGCACTTGTTGATCTACTTGGCCTGTATCGAGATGTGTTGTTGCTTCAGACTGGCGCCGAGGTGGGGCTCATCAACGATGAGATGCGTCCGCAGTTGTCTCAGTTGGCAGCGAACTCCACTGCTGAAGACACGGGACGGCGCCTGTTGGCAATTAACTACACCCGAAAGCAGATGGGTTCCAACGTCACGCCGCTCATGGCCATTGAAGCCTTGATGGTTGAACTAAAGGACCCTTGGGTCCGCGCTGCATCGTAGTTTCGGGTTACGGTTTACGCATGCGCAGAGGTCTTTCACTTGTAGTCCTTGCGGTTGCTAGTTCACTCTCACTGGCTTCGTGTTCAAGTCAGCAACCAACAGTTGCAGTTCCTTCACCCGTCATCACGCGCGCTGTCGCCAGCAACCTCAAGGTGTACTACGAACAAACGGTCAAGTGGACTGACTGTGGTGGCGCTACCTGCGCAAAAGTCAAGGTTCCACTTGATTATCGAAACCCAGGTAGTGCGTCCACGACTCTTGCAGTCACAAAAGTGCCAGCGAAAGGGGATTCACAAGGTGCATTGTTTGTGAATCCTGGCGGACCGGGCGGTAGCGGTTTCGACTATGCAAAGTCTGCGCGTCAAACTTTGTCAGAAGCAGTGAATGAACATTTCGACATCATCGGGATTGATCCTCGAGGAGTTTCCAAGAGCGAGCCGGTGAACTGCCTTACCGACCAACAACAAGATGTACTTGATGCGGCGACTTCTTATCCGCAAACTCCCGAACAGATCAGCGTGTATCAGAAGCTGGCGAAATGGCCGGAAGCAGGTTGCGTGAAATTTGCGAGCCCGCGTTTTAAACACATGAGCACCGAGAATGTGGCCCGAGATTTTGACATAGTCCGTGCTGTCGTGAAAGACGAGTCATTCAATTTCCTTGGTAAGTCCTACGGGACTGCTGTTGGTGCGCGGTACGCGCAACTTTTTCCCGATCGTGTCGGCAGGATGGTTCTTGACGGTGTTCTCCCCGTTGATCTTGATCTGACCGCGGTTACGAAAGCTCAGGCCATAGGTTTCGAAGAAGCTTTCACGCATTTTGCTGCGGACTGCGCTACGCACGATGACTGCCCTTATCCAGGTAATGCGAAACAGGTCGTATTGAAGATTCAAAATTTTCTTAAAAGTCTTGACGCAAGTCCGATAAAAGTTGGCAGTCGAGATTTGAACAGTTCGCTGGCATCGAGGTCAGTGTTCTCCTACCTGTATTTCTCCGCTGGGGATTATCCGCAGTTGAGAAGTGCACTTGACGATGCCGTAAATCATCACAATGGGGCGCCATTACTCACCCTGCTTGATAGTCGGTCAGGAAGGCAGCCCGATGGGCATTTTGCAGACAATTCAACAAGCGCTTTCTACGCAGTAACCTGCCTTGATCGGAAATATGCAGGAACGGTTGATCAAGTGAGCGCGCTTGCAAACCAATGGCAGAGCGTTGCGCCAACCTTTGGGGCGAGTCTGGCTTGGGGCATGCTTCCGTGCTCCAACTGGCCACCTTTGGGCCCGGCACCCACCAAGAAGAGGACTTTCGAAAAAATTTCACCTGTTCTCGTCGTCGCGACAAGTCATGACCCCGCAACACCTGCAGCTTGGGCCAAAAGACTGACAAGTCAGGTACCAAACAGCAGGTTGCTCACCTGGGATTCCTATAACCACACGGCCTATCAACAAGGCTCCGGATGTATCGATGAGGCTGTTGACCGGTATTTTCTCTCGGGAACGCTACCTGAAGCGAACCTGAAATGTTCCGGTATGTAACTGCGGGTACAGTGGTACTGCGCATTTAACCCACCTACGCGCCGATTACGGAGTTATTCGTGTCAATGCCTGTTGCAGCAATTGTTCCGGATCCGATGCGCTGGAAAGCACTCATCGTTATTGCGATTTCTCAGTTAATGGTGGTGCTCGATGCATCAATCGTGAATATCGCTCTCCCAGCAATGCAGCAAGACCTTGGCATCACTGATGCAAACCGTCAGTGGGTTATTACGGCTTACACCCTCGCATTTGGAGGGCTGTTGCTTCTTGGCGGTCGTATTGCCGATTACGCGGGTCGCAAGAAGGTGCTTATCGTGGGTTTGACCGGCTTCGCTATAGCCTCGATGCTGGGTGGTATTTCCACTTCAGCCGGAATGCTCATCGCTGCGCGTGGATTGCAAGGCGTGTTCGCAGCATTGCTTGCTCCTGCCGCACTCTCCTTGATCACCGTTACTTTTACTGACAGCAAAGAACGAGCGAAAGCCTTCGGTGTGTACGGCGCACTGTCGGGCGGCGGCGCAGCTATTGGTCTCATCATGGGCGGCATTCTCGTTGAGTACACCTCATGGCATTGGACGCTACTTGTGAACGTGCCAATCGCAGTTGTTGCAGTGCTGCTTGCCGTGAAGTATGTGAAAGAGTCACGTGCCACAGGTGAAACCAAGTACGACATTCCTGGCGCGATCACAGCAACCCTGGGCTTGGTTTCCTTGGTCTACGGAATCACTAAAGCCAGCACTGATGGTTGGAATGGCACGGAGACTCTCTCATTCATGGGCATCGGAGTAGTGCTTCTAGCAATATTCCTATTCATTGAAGCGCGATCCTCTCATCCGTTATTGCCGTTACCGATTCTTTTGAACTCCATCCGTGGCGGGGCTTACCTCGCTTCCTTCTTTGTCGGCATCGGGCTGTTTGCAATGTTCTTGTTCCTGTCGTACTTCTTCCAGGGAGTCCTTAACTTCACTCCGCTCACCAGCGGGTTGTTATTCCTGCCATTCTCAATCGGCGTAGTACTGAGCGCAGGTATTGCAAGTCAACTGCTTCCGCGATTTGGACCGCGCTATGTGACCTTCGCGGGTTTCTGCCTTGCAGTGTTAGGGCTGTTCATTTTCACCCACCTCACAGCTTCGAGCACGTACTGGCCAAACATTCTTCCAGGCATGATCGTGATCAGCATTGGTATGGGTTTGATCTTCGTGCCGCTTTCAGCTGTGGCGTTGTTCGGTGTCGGTAATCATGACGCTGGCGTTGCCTCTGCTGTGCTGAACACATGCCAACAGATCGGTGGTTCGATCGGCCTTGCATTCTTGAACACCATGGCTGCCGCGGCAACGACTTCGTTTATCGTGAGCAACCAACTTGCGGGGCCTACGAATGATGCGCTCGTGCACGGCTTCACGACAGCATTTGCCTGGAGTGTTGGAATTTTGGCTCTGGCCGGAATTATCTGGGTCGTATTAGTTCGCATAACTAAGGAAGACATGCAGGTGAATGACGCCGACGCGGACCTGCCAGCCATGCACTAGGCACTCAAGGAGTTCAGATACGATTGGTGATCCCTTGGGGTCGAATTCTCTCGTGTCCCTTAGGTGCAAGGCCGCCTTAGCTCAGGGGTAGAGCAACGCACTCGTAATGCGTAGGTCCGGGGTTCAAATCCCCGAGGCGGCTCCATTTCCTCATTGAATAGTGCGTCAAGGTATTCACGAGTGACCTTTGGCCAACAAATGGACCGGGTGTGGTGAAAAGTAAAAGCGTCGTGGTTAATTACTGTGCACCACGAGGCCTTGCTTGCTAGTTAGCTCAAAGCGCGGAAGCCGCGGCCGCGGTGGAAGCAACGCTTGGTATCTGACTTGGTGACGCCGATTGCCCTGCGCCTGAAACATCACTTAGTGATGCGTGGTGGGAGTTGACATCGGCGTGGGTTGGAACAGTGACGCCTGCTGCTTTGAGGATTTCGGCGCGTTCGGCTGGGGTTGCAGCTGACATGACCTTGGTTGCGAGTTCTGGGTTGTCGTTCAGGGCTTTTGCTACTGCTGTGAATGTAGCGCTCACGAATGTTCCCCCTATATGTGAAGTGATTTACCGTTAACTCCTCTCAACGTACTCCCAGGCTGGCTAGCGGGCAGCAACTTTGGGGATATCCATGCATGCATTTCGGGTACCTGAGTCCCATTGTTTGGCTATGGTCGATCGTGTTGGCTTTATCGTTCCCGCGTCGCAGCGCTTGGGCGTGCTCGTGCACCTCGGTTCGCGCTCGGTGAGAATTCCTTGCTGGGTTGAGTCTCCCAGCGGTTGGAAGTTAGTGATGTCGGTTCTCAAGTCAGTTCGTTCCAGAATGTTTCTAGCCACCTTGTCAGTGTTGATGATCATTGCTGGCACGTTGTTTGGTGCCACTGTTGCTTCTGCTGACTCAGTGCAAACGCAGTCGTATCAGCGTGCAAGCCAAACAGAAGCTTGTGTTGCGCAGGTGGGTGAAACCCCGTGGCAAGC
>CANJCG010000015.1 GCA_947472655.1 Actinomycetota bacterium | reverse complement strand
GGTATTGCTCGCAGGACTACTGTCACTAACCGCATGCAGTGGTGAAGTCAGCACGCCAACAAAAGAGGCTGTTGAGGTTGTGACTTGTGGTTGGGATACCTCGGTAGCAGGAGGACAGGCTGCATTGTCAGACTTCCTTTCGGAAACAGACGCTTGGCTAACTGCGCACCCGGGTGAAATACCGCCGCCTCCAGTGAGCAAGTTTTGGTTGGGAGACTGTCCTACAGATGGAATCACACAAGGTCCACCTATAGGAGAAGGCGATACTCCGCACGAATAAAGTCTTTGTTAAGGCGAACAGATCAGGCGAACACCATGATATTCGCATTGTGCGGTTGGGTCGGCTTTTGCTCTAGTGAACTCTGATTTCAGCTCCTTGAGCATTTCTGGTGTGATGAGGGCGGACTGTTGTAAGTGCTCCGCGCCCGAGATGAAAAGTTCCTCGAGATAGTCGAGAAATTCAATTCTTTTTGCAGGATTGTCAATACTCGAAACGGGTTTGATCGTCGTGGCTTCAATATCTCGTGCTGATAGGCCCAGAGCGAGGTCTAGGAGCTTGCGTCCAATAAATGGATCACCGCCAGCTTCCGCCTGCTGTGCATTAAATAACTGCCACCAATATTGAATCATTGGAAACTGTCCTGAAAAGCGCATCGTTGCATTGTCAACTTCAGTACAGATAAGGCGACCATCGGGTTTTAACACCCTCAGTGCCTCGCGCATAACTTGCTCTGGATCATCAACGTGCTCAAGAACCCAGATTGTGAGCACGGTATCAAATGTGTGGTCAGGGAAGGGGAGTGACTTGGCATCGCCTTGGACCAGCGTCACACGATCGGGCAGCCGATTCTTGGCAGCTTGCAGGTGACTGTGCCCTATCTCGATACCGGTGAGTGACAACGTCGGGAAATTCTCGAGTAGAAGTTCTAACTCAGCGCCAACCCCGCAGCCAACTTCTAGTACTTTCGCATGCTCAGGGAAATTCAGCTGTCCGATGACGACAGGTGCAAGGATCCGAGCCTGATCGAGAAGCCTTTGCTCTTCTACAGATCCGTATCCATGGATGTAATCCAATTCAGCCATGAGAATTACGTATTGAATATAGCGACAAGAATTGCAGCCACACCAAAGACCAAGGCCACGTACATTAGAACAACGCCAATTGCTGCAAGGCGCAGCGGAGCACGAACCTCGCCAACCGAGAGTGTGAAGGCCGAACGAATAATGGTGGAAAGCTTTGTAGCATCTTGACGAGCATCACCTTGCGGATCACGCTGTGACCAATAACCCCGTTCACTCACGAGACCTGTTGCTACAAAGGCGATACCAAAAGCTGCCAGGACAACAGCAAAGGTGCAAAGAACGACCACAGCGATATCCATATCCGAACCGTATCGGTTTATTCGCCGGTCAAAGCCGGTGACGTTGGGTACTGGGGGATGAATCGCAACAGCAGCGTGCCGTCTTCAACGAGGACTTGGGTGAACTCACCGCGGCATTCTCCGATTGCGCTTGTGAGCAACGTTGATGAGCCGCCAACCAGAATCGGCGTGACTGTGAGCAGTAGTTCGTCGAGAACCTGGGCTTTGATCAGTGCTGTCAAGAGCAGCGGGCCACCTTCGCAATGGATGCGATCAAGTCCTAGGGCATGTAGGCCAGCCACCGCACGTTTTAAGTCGACGCTGGACTTTCCGCTGGGAATAAACGACACAGCGCGTTTGAGCCAATCGGGCGCATCGTTGATTGCATTATCGTGAGTGATGATCAAATTTTTGGGTGACATGGGTCCAACTTGATTAAAGACGGGCAGTCCCTCGTTGAAATTAAGTTGATTAGTCACCACCGCAATGGGAACCACAGTTGGCCGGTATCCCTCTTGCCGTACTGTGCCCGCTCCAACCAGAATCACGTCACTGTCTCTACGGACAGCTGAGAATACTTTCTTATCTATTGGCGACCCAATACTTGCTGACTTACCGTCGGGTCCGGCTATAGCCCCGTCAAGACTCATGACCATATTGCAGCGAACCCAGGGCCGTTCATGGCTCGTTGCAATCTTGGGCCAGGAATACAGCGTTGGGATATCTGCCGGGAGTTCCTCCCGGATCACGGGCCCGCCCACTCTTTGCATGGGTTGATCGTGCCACGTCTTAAACCAGATCGCATACGTTGAGCCAAGGATGAGTTTTGGCCTTCGCTATTTGGCTGTTCGACTTGCCCGTGTGTGGCGCGTAGTGGTTGGCTGGAGGCATGGAGATTTCAAGTTTGCTCAGTGGGCTTGCGGCAGGCATCGTTATTGGCCTGATCGCGCGAATTCTGGTGCCAAGCATGCAGCCAATTGGGTGCTTGTTAACGATCTTCATCGGGATCGTTGGTGCAGCTGGTGGCCTTGCGATTTCTGTGGGACTTGGCTGGGACAATAGTTTCTGGCTAACCTTCATTACTCAGGTTGTCCTAGCAACCGTATTAGTTGCTCTCATAGCCTCACTCTTTCGTAAGAGTTCTTCCTAACTGAAAACCTTCAAGACACTTCACCTCAGCGAGACATTGAAGTTGGAAGTTTTCCTCGTTGCTGGACAAAAAAACGCAGTGGGAGCAAAAGGAACAGCAACCAGAGTGCGACTGCTGGCACAAAAATCGACGCGATGACCATGATGCCGAAAGCCACAGCGAACACAAAGCTGATGGAAACCCAAGAAGTCCATAGATCAGAATTTGTTAAGAACTCACGGTGGCGGCGTCCGTGTTGATAAATGAGATGCAGTAAAACCGCATTGAGAAACAGGGTAAGGCAGTAGAGCCAGCCCGCCCCAACGTTGTCAGCACTTACGTCGATAAGTCTGCTGGGCCATGGGAGAAATGCGACAGTTGCCAGCCACGCGGCATTGACCCACATAATCGTGTTGTCTATGGCCACAAAATTCTCAAACACGCGGTGGTGGCCTTGCCACAAGATAAAGAGAATTAAGAATGTCAGGCCAAAAGCGATCAGCTGGTCTGAATTGTCAGAAAGCACATCTAGCATGGAATGTGTTTGCGTAGGTCCCGCGATGTCAACGATTGGTAATACGAGTACCGTGATGGCGACAGCCACGACAGCATCGGAAAAATTGATCACCCGATCGAGTGATCTGCCAGTAATAGTTCTGCTGGGTGATGAATCCACGACGGCATCGTTGCATACCTGTCTATGGACTGTCTTAGGCTTCGAGGAATCCAGACAGGTGAAGTATCGTGATTGTGAACCGTTACTGAAACCAAAAAAGAGAAAGCCGCTGCGAGAGGCAGCGGCTTTCGTTGTGGTCGATAAGGGATTCGAACCCCTGACCTCTTCCATGTCAAGGAAGCGCGCTAACCAACTGCGCTAATCGACCTGGGTGCAAACACTACATTGCCGTAGCGCTTTCTGCGAAGGCGGCTATCGTCGACCTATGCAATTAGTTAAGGTCTGCCAAGTCTGTGAGGTTGCTTGGGACGAGCAGGCCCAATTGGCTTTGAATTGCGCAGTCTGTGGGGCAGCGAACCCTGCTTTTTTCGTCCATGATGATTTTTGTCCAAGGATGCAATCTGATTCAGCGATCTGCTTATGTGAGCTGCTCAAGGTCGTGCGCGATGACGAGCGCCGGGTTGCCTCGGACAAGATTCGGGGTATCAGGGAACAACTGTCTGACCTCTTCGAGCGATATCCAGAGAGCAAAGAGCATGAGCGGGCCCAAGGCCACATTAGGGGCCTATATGAAGCTGAGAAGGTTTTGAAGGGTCACTGGCTTCGTCGCCGTACCCGGTAAAATTCGAGGTGGGTACCGGATTTGAACCGGTGTAGAGGGATTTGCAGTCCCTTGCCTCGCCTCTCGGCCAACCCACCCTGCCAATGCCTCCGGCAGAAATCGTGCCTTGAGGCACTTACGAGCGGACGACGAGATTCGAACTCGCGACCCCAACCTTGGCAAGGTTGTGCGCTACCAGCTGCGCTACGTCCGCTTGACCTTTAAGGTCGGTCATAACACTATCCGAATCGATACCAGCGCGCGAATCTGGGTAACCCGGAGGCGACACAATGTGTCAGTGGAACTGCACGCAATGATACCGCTCGCCTATGCGGGAGGACTCTGGGCGAGTGGACTTATTGAGAGTTCAACGGACCCAAGCGTGCTGGAAACAAGTGGGCGATGGCTTGTGGTGCTTCCGTATTCGGGGGCACCCAGTTTCTTGCGTTTTTCAACCTGGGCAAATGAGCCGCCAGCCGGCGCGATTGGTGGTTGGAGTGGACCTTCGGCTCAAACATGGTCGACGTCACTAAATGAATTGCAGTACTGCACGGCGGTGGAATCCACGAGACAAGCAATTGCCGCAGGAGTCGTGTATCAAGCCAATATTTGTCGGGTTTTGAGAACTCCACTTAAGGTGCAAAATCAAGACATCGCCGGGCTGCATTCGCTATTGATGCAGCACAACCCAGCGCCGTATTCGGCGATGGTTCGCGTACCTGAATTGAATCTTGCCATTGCTTGCGCAAGTCCGGAACTGTACTTATCGCGCAATGGATCCGAAATTGCATCGGGTCCGATCAAAGGAACGGGTCGAACGAGTGCGGATCTCACCGACAAGGATCGCGCTGAAAACATCATGATTGTTGATCTGGTGCGTAATGATCTTGCCCGGGTTTCCGCTACTGGAACAGTTGAAGTTGCTGGACTTCTCCGCGAGGAGCAACACCCGGGATTGGTTCACTTAGTGTCGCGTGTGAAGAGTCAACTCGTTCGCGGAACAACCTGGGCTGAAATCTTCGATGCAACGTTCCCCCCAGGATCTGTCACCGGTGCACCAAAATCCAGTGCACTTACCCTGATCAATGAACTCGAAAATGCAAGTCGTACTTATTACTGCGGTGCGATTGGCTGGGTCGACGTTGATAATGATCAAGCTTCACTGGCTGTTTCTATTCGTACATTCTGGCTCGAAGGGGATGATCTGTGCTTTGGTACAGGTGCTGGTATTACCTGGGCTTCGGATTCTGAAAAAGAATGGAAGGAAACTGAATTGAAGGCGAAACATCTCGTTTCGGTTGCTTCCGGCCATTGGCCCGAATCAAAGGGGAAAGCTCCATGATTTGGTTTGGTAACCGGGACGGCGGGTCACTGATTGGCAGTGAACTGAACCCGATTAATCCGGCAGATCGAGGTTTCACCGTCGGTCAAGGAGTTTTTGAAACTCTGACAGTGAGGACAGGTCAAGCTTTTGCACTAGAACGCCATCTAGACCGTCTCGTTCGCTCTGCCTATATTTTGCAGCTGCCGGAGCCCAATCTTGCAGTGGTGCGAGACGCTGCGCACAGCGTAATTTCTGCGAACCTCAATGCGATTGGTGACCTTGGTCGGCTACGAATCACATATACCGCTGGGATGCCAGAGCATTTACCAACATTGATTCTGACGTGTGTTGCACAGACTCCCTGGCCAGATAGCACAACAGCGATCACCGTGCCTTGGATCAGAAATGAACGCTCCGCGATAGCTGGGGCTAAAACAACGTCGTATGCAGAAAATATTTTGGCTATGGCAGTTGCTCGTGAGGCGGGAGCGACTGAGGCGATCTTCGCGAACGGCCTGGGAAATCTGTGCGAGGGATCGGCATCCAATATTTTCGTGGTTCTCGATGGCGAAGTTCTCACCCCCACGCTTGCTTCGGGGTGCCTTCCAGGAGTGACCCGTGAATTAATGATTGAGTGGTTCAAGATAAAGGAAGCAGAGTTACGGATGAGTGTTCTAGAAGTGGCAGAAGAAATCTTCCTGACGTCTTCTACGAGGGGCATCCATCCTGTGGTTCGCCTTGATCAGCGCTTCCTAGAAGTTGGCAGCGTGACAAGTGATTTGCGTCAACAATTTCAAACACTCGCAGCTCGAGAGATAAATCCTTAGCTGGATATGAGTAAGGCCCCGCTTATGCGGGGCCTTACTCATATGTGCTCGTTGAGTACTACGCGCCTTGATAGGTGCGCTGAAGCACGAACGGAGCCCATTGACCGTCAATACCTGGTGCTGTTGCTGTAACGCTGCAGTATCCGCGTGCCTTGAACTTAAGGTTCACGGATCCGTCGGGTGGGAAGACAAGCGCACAAACACTCTTACTCTTCTTTGCAACGGACCACAACACATTTTGATTCGCGTTGGTTGTTCCTTGATCAGGACGTTCCAACTTGATAATTTTCTTGTAGTTCACCTTGCCAGAAAGGGGTGCAGCCAGTGCAGCGGTCTGTTGACCTAGCCCCGCTTTCACGGTGTAGCTCTGTGAGGTTGGCGCATAACCGTTGCCGCCACTTGTTGCAGCGATCAGATTGCACGCACCGCCTGTTGGAACTGTCAAGGTGTAGCCACTCCATGAGCAAGGACCTGTTTCGGCAACTCGAACCTGAGCTCCTGAAAGTGCAGTGGCCGTGAATTGATAAGTGCCGCCACCAAGGGTGTAGGTGTTATTTGGTTGCCAAGCAGCAACACCGACTTGAGTCAAGGTGATGAAGTCAACTTGAGTTGGGCCGGAAGCAATGCTTATCGGCTGTGAAGTCGAGCCGCTACCGCCTTGGTTGGTGGTGTAGTTGGCGCCAAGAGTGAAGTTACCAACCTGAGTAGGGGTCCAGTTGTAGGTAGCAAGACCATTGACTAACGGAACAGAGGCACTGATCGGAGCACCGTTAAGGGTGAATCCAACCGAACCTTGAACGCCGTACGGATACACCGACGCATGTAGCGTCAGGGTATTGCCAGCAGTGGCAGTGCTCGGTGCATTGAGCGAAATCGTGCCGCCGCTTGGAGTTGCGATCAACAGATCCTGTGCTGAAGTCGAAGTGGTTGCATACGAGTCACCGCTATAGATGGCCTTGAATACGAAATTGCCAACCGCAGGTGCGGTCCAGCGCCAATAGGCGTAGGAAGTACCTGTGCCGCGAGGAGTTAAGCCCATCGTTGTGATGGTTGCACCATTGGCGTCAACGACTGTGACAGAACCAGTTGGCTGATAATGACCTGGGCTTGTTGACTGCACTGTCACCGTTACCGTAACGGCGACTCCAACTTGGGCAGTATTTGGCGCATCCACTGTGGACTGTGTTGAAGTCTTCGCAACGCTTGACGTGTATGAGCCCGCGCCATTGTTGTCCGTCACGGTTGCATTTCCGGTACGCGAGGGAAACCACACTGCTTGACCGAGAACGCCGGTGTTCGTGAGGTTGATTTGGTCAGAGCCACCACCTTGGTAGTTGGCGTACAGCGGCCCAACGCAAGCATCGGTATCAAGCATCTGAGGAACGCCAACAGTTCCAGCTGAGCTAGCGGCGCCGTTGTTTGTAATAGAACAGCCACCGATAGCTTGCGCAGGGGCTGCTGCCAAAACAAGAGTGCCTAGAATGAGGGCAGATACGGCAGATACGGCAGCCAAACCCATACCCAGGCCTCGCCGATTGCGAGGTTTCGTCATATTTTCTCCTTAGTGAATGATATTCACTCAAGACTAAAGCGTTGACCTAGCAATATGTTGTATCTGGACAGGCGTTTATGTCCCAATAAATGCGGATGGTCCTGCCGGGGTAGGGTCTTCCTACTTCAGGTCGATTGGCTCAGTGGTAGAGCACTCGCTTCACACGCGAGGGGTCGCTGGTTCGAACCCAGCATCGACCACAAATCGTTGCGCTTTGGTATGGCGTAGCGATAAAACAAAGGAGACGCAGATGAGCACAACCGCTTTCGATCTGGTTGGCGGTGACCGCTCGGTGGTCGTCGCTCGTATCAATGGTGAGCTCCGCGACTTAGCTACAGAAGTTTCGGACACAGACATTGTCGAAGCAGTATTAGCTGATTCCCCTGACGGCTTGGCCGTACTTCGCCACTCGGCAGCGCATGTGCTCGCCCAGGCCGTCCAAGATCTTTTCCCCGAAGCCAAGTTGGGCATTGGGCCTCCCGTTAAAGACGGGTTTTATTACGACTTTGATGTGGAAACTCCGTTCACTCCTGAAGATCTTGTTGAATTAGAAAAACGAATGACCCATATTCTAAAAAGTGGCCAGCGCTTTGAGCGCAGAGTTGTCACCGATGCGCAAGCAATTGAAGAGCTGGCTTCGGAGCCCTATAAGTTGCGGCTCATTGGTAGTGAAGGTGGCGCAGATGTCATGGAAGTCGGTGGCAAAGAACTCACGATTTATGACAACGTTAATTTAAAAACAGGGGAACGTTGCTGGGGCGACCTGTGCCGTGGTCCGCACGTGCCGGACACCAGATACATCCCCACAAATGCAGTAAAACTGATGCGTACCGCGGCTGCTTACTGGTTAGGTGACCAAAAAAATGAGCAGCTCCAGCGCATTTATGGCACCGCTTGGCCTTCAAAAGATGAGCTCAAGGCGTACCTGACTTTTCTTGAAGAAGCAGAGAGACGAGATCACCGCCGACTGGGTGCTGAACTCGATTTATTTTCCTTCCCTGAAGAGATTGGATCAGGCCTAGCGGTCTTTCATCCAAAGGGTGGGGTTGTGCGCCGGGTGATGGAAGATTATTCCCGCAAGCGCCATGAAGAGGGTGGTTACGAATTTGTGACAACTCCGCACATTACAAAGGGCGCACTGTTTGAGAAGTCTGGTCACTTGGACTGGTACTCCGAGGGCATGTATCCACCGATGCAGCTAGATACCGAATACGACGCTGAAGGCCAGGTGCGCAAACAAGGCGTAGATTACTACCTCAAGCCGATGAATTGTCCAATGCATAACTTGATATTCAGTTCCCGCGGACGTTCCTATCGAGAATTGCCACTACGGCTATTTGAATTCGGGACTGTTTATCGATACGAGAAGTCCGGCGTAGTACAGGGGCTCACCCGTGCTCGTGGGTTCACTCAGGACGATGCGCACATTTATTGCACCAAAGAACAAATGGGTTCAGAACTTGATTCGCTTTTGACATTCGTGCTTGAACTCTTGCGCGATTATGGCCTCACCGATTTTTATCTTGAACTTTCAACGCGGGATCCGGAAAAAAGCATCGGAACCGATGAAGAGTGGGTCGAAGCCACCGAGACACTGCGTGTATCCGCCGAAAAGCAAGGTCTAGAACTCGTATTAGACGAGGGCGGCGCTGCTTTTTATGGTCCGAAAGTTTCGGTGCAAGCCAAGGATGCGATAGGTCGCACCTGGCAGATGTCAACGATTCAGGTTGACTTCCAGTTGCCGCAACGTTTCGACCTGGAGTATCAGGCCTCTGATGGCACTCGCCAGCGTCCGATCATGATTCATCGCGCGCTCTTTGGTTCGATTGAACGTTTTTTCGCCGTTTTGCTCGAGCACTATGCCGGGGCATTTCCACCATGGCTTGCGCCGGTGCAGGTAGTAGGAATTCCCATCACCGACGAGCACAACACCTATTTAGCAGGTGTAGCTGCGAAACTCAGATCGCGTGGAGTTCGAGTTGAAGTAGATACGTCAGATGATCGAATGCAAAAGAAGATTCGCAACGCTCAGCGCAGCAAAGTCCCATTCATGTTGATTGCGGGCGATGAAGATGTTGCGGCAGGAGGAGTCTCATTTCGCTATCGGGATGGAACTCAGAACAATGGAGTTTCCATTGACGCTGCGGTTGAAGAGATCGTTGCCGCAGTTGAATCTAGGGCTCAGGTTTAGTCGATGACCACCCCTTGGGACAGGCTTTGGACTCCGCATCGAATGGAATACATCAGGGGTGAAGGCAAGCCAAGTCATGCGAATGAAGGCGATGACTGCCCATTTTGCAGAGCGCCGGGTTTGTCGGACGACGACGGCTTAGTTATTGCACGGGGCGTGAAGGTTTATGCGCTTCTCAATCTTTATCCATATAACTCCGGCCATTTAATGGTCTGCCCCTATCGGCATATCGCTGACTACACAGAAATGACTGTTGAAGAAGTCGCTGAACTTGGCGCATTTACCCAAAATGCGATGCGAGTCTTGCGTGAAGTCGCGGGGGCTCATGGATTCAACATCGGGATGAACCAAGGGGGCATTGCTGGTGCGGGCATTGCAGCCCACCTGCACCAACATGTGGTTCCTCGCTGGGGAGGCGACATGAATTTCATGCCAGTCATTGGTGGCACAAAAACGATGCCTCAACTGCTCGAATCAACTCGTGAGTTACTCGCCGAAGCTTGGTAATTACACGTTGATATCTTGGATGATCAATGGGAAATTCGGATTCGAGAGCGTCATAAAATTCGCGAGTTGGACGTCGGTGGCAATCCAGACAAGGTTTGACGTCATCGCAGTTTCTTCATCGATGTGAATGATCGAGTTGCCTTCGGCCATCACTTGTTCAGCAAGTTGTCCAGAGTAGATGCGTACGAGTGAGAGTGCATCAGCATCAGTGTGAATCACTTCAGCGATAAGCGGGCTGTTTGGATCCGCATCTATCGGAAGTTGTGCAGTTCCGTCTGGGCTCGATACGACTGGGCACAGACGAAGGCTCGGATCGGGCAGAGCGTCAACAATGAGATCGAGAATGAATTCAGTGCCGACAGTCACATCATTTTCACGAAGTCCGTGACCAACAATCACCTGAGCGTCACCATTAATACTCGCCTCTTCTAAAGCTGACATCAGCGCATCAATGGATGGTTGCATTCCCAGCATGAGCGAATTAGTGAGTTTGTCATCCTCACTGATCATTGCGACATCAGAAATGAGATCTTCACGAGATTCTGCAATTAATCCCACGTGCTCGGGGTCTGACTCAATGATGCTGAGTTCAGGAGTGGTCCAGTTCCAGATCTGTGTGGTTGCAAGATCTATGAAGCCGGCAAGTTCCTCGTCGTCGTCGAGAACGGGCATGGTCAGCCTGATGAGTTCTGGTCCATCTGAAAATAGTCGACGTAAGACAGCCACAGTTTCATCCATGTCCGCCCGCTCATCATCGAGTTTAGTGATGACAACACATCGAGGGATCCCTTCGTCAGCGCAGAGTTGCCAGAGTTCTGCCGTAGCTGAATCCACTCCATCGCATGAGGCAATCACAAATATCAGGGCATCAGCTGCGTGTAGCAGGGCTTCTTGATCCAGATTGTCCAGCAGCGCGATATCGGTGTCCCGCCACGTGACGACGCCGACCGTTGGTTCATCGGATCGATCCTCGTCTACTAAACGCTCAAGATCCTCAGGATCAGTGCCAAGGAGGGCATTGAGGAGAAAGGTCTTTCCCGAACCCGTGGGGCCCACGAGGCCAATGACTCGTTCATTGCTCCAAGGGTGCGCCATAGGCACAGCCTCCACGTTAAGGCCGCAGGTATGCAAACCGAACATCGAATCGTGAGGCATTTGCCCGATAGGCTCCCTCTGTGCTGAACAACGCGGATGCTCGCAAGATCGTCTCGGCGATCCTGCTTCCGCCTGCTCGTTTATTGATACGACTGCATGTTTCTCCCGATGTGATCACCGTTCTTGGAACTTTGGCCGCAGTCGTAACTGCTCTTGTGTGTTTTCCACAGGGGTATTTTATTGCGGGTCCATTACTGATTACCTTCTTCACATTGGCGGATCTTCTTGACGGCACGATGGCACGGCTCGCCGGTACAAGTGGACCATGGGGAAACTTCCTCGATGCGACTTTGGATCGTGTCGCTGATGGCGCCATTTTCGGTGGGCTTATCTGGTGGGGCTTGAACACCGACGATGTGTGGATCGGCGTGTCGGCGGCCTTGGCGTTGATAACAGGTCAGGTGACGTCGTATGCAAAGGCGCGTGCTGAAGCAGTTGGGGCAAGTGCAAATGTTGGAGTTGCTGAGCGAGCGGAAAGACTCATCATTATTTTAATCGCGACTTTCCTGACCGGTGTTGGCGTGCCTTACGTTTTGCCGATTGCGTTGTGGATCATTGGTATTCTTGGAGTCATCACCGTCGTTCAGCGCATCATTCATGTCCGAGGGCAATTGCATTCATGAGCGCTGCTTTAAGTGACAAGTTGACCACTGCCGCATTTCGAGCGGCATGGCTGGGAATTCGGTTTGCACCCAAAGCGTTGTCAGTGCCGGTATTCGCGCGAATCGCAGACCGCACCTACAAGCAAAACGGCAAGGGAGTGCAGCAGCTACGTTCAAATTTGCTACAAGTGCGACCAGACTCATCGGCAATCGAGTTAGAAGCGCTCGTTCATGCGGGGATGAGAAGCTACCTTCGTTACTGGTTAGAGGTCTTTCGGCTTCCAACGTTATCTGTGCAGGAAGTGCGCGAAGTTTTCGTCATCGACAACGTAGAAGTGATGGATGCACACATGGCCTCGGGCAACGGCGTAATTATGGTTCCTGGCCACTTGGCCAACTGGGATCTTGGCGGAGCCTGGGCAGCGGACCGCTACGGAGGAATCGTGTCAGTCGCCGAGCGGTTGAAACCAGAAGCATTGTTCGATCTGTTTTTAAAATATCGCGAGACTTTAGGCATGGAAGTTTTTCCGCTCGGTGCACCTGATGTCATCCGTTCCCTTGCCAGGGTCTTGCAATCGGGCGGGATGGTTGCACTTTTGGGGGATCGAGATATTGGCGGAAATGGTCTTGCTGTCGAGTTTCTGGGTGCGCCCGCAACGATTCCAGTGGGGCCGGCATTATTAAGTTTGATGACAGGAGCGGCTATTCTGCCGGTCGGCCTTTGGTATGACGGTGAAATTTGTCGTGGACATGTATATGAGCCAATACTTGGTGACCCCAACCAAGACAGACAATTGCAGATGCAGACCATGACTCAACAACTCGCAAATGATTTGGGTGATGCAATCCGGAAACATCCGCAAGATTGGCATGTATTGCAGCAGGTGTGGAAATGAGTGGCGACATCATGCGCATTGGGCTGGTGTGCCCATATGCCTGGGATTCACCCGGGGGAGTGCGATCACATGTGGCCGACCTCGCCTTCGAGTTAAGGGCGCGCGGACATTATGTGGATATTTTGGCGCCAGTGGATGACCCAAATTCGATAACCGATGGCGAAGTCACAAATGGCGGCAAGCCAGTTTCTATTCGTTACAACGGATCAGTTGCACGATTGAACTTCGGTCTTCGAGCCACTAGGCAGGTACGCAAGTGGATTCAGGAAAATGACTTTGATCTCGTGCATGTGCATGAACCCATGGCTCCCGGACTTTCACTCTTAACTCTTTGGGTGGCAGATGGACCGATCGTGTCGACTTGGCATTCATCGATACCGCGGTCACGCGTCTTGGCAAGCATGAACAGGATTGTGCAAACTGCTATGGAGAAAGTGAGCGGTCGGATCGCTGTTAGTGAAGATGCGCGCGAAACCCTTGTCAAGCATTTGGGCGGGGACGCTGTGTTGATTCCTAACGGAGTTCGGGTCAAAGCATTCCAAACTGGAGCCAGGCATCCGCAGTTTGATGCTTCCATTCCAAGTATCTTATTTTTTGGTCGTCTTGAAGAGACTCGAAAAGGACTGTCGGTTCTTTTTGATGCACTCCCTGCAATTATCGCGAGCGTGCCCGATGTGCAGGTCTTCATCGCGGGACCGGGGGATATTGATGAAATTGTAAAAGGACTATCAGATTCTGTGTTAGATCACACGGTATTTCTTGGTCGACTCAACGATGAAGAGAAAATTCAGGCGTTGCATTCAGCTGATGTGTACATCGCCCCTAATACAGGAGGCGAGTCATTCGGCATCGTTTTAATTGAAGCTATGGCAGCAGGCACTGCGGTCTTAGCATCTGATCTACCCGCATTCAGTAGGGTCCTTGACGGTGGCACGGCAGGTGCGATGTTCAAGAATGAAGATAGCGCTGATTTAGCTGAGCAGGCTATTGCGCTACTCGGGGATGCGGACCGCCGCGAGGCGTTACTCACCTCCGGTTTGCAACGGGTGATGAGATTCGATTGGGAACATGTTGTCGACGATGTTCTGGCGGTGTATGAAAGTGTCACAGTTTCAGATGATCGCGTAACTGAGGATCTACGCGGACAAATCATTGGACGCCTCAGCACAGGAATCCCGGGGCTACGCTGAAATGAATTGGACTTGGATTTTCGTTACCATCTTGGTGCTTGCGTTAGTCGGCTGGTATCTGAGCACAACTGCAGGCCGGTTGGATCGCCTGCATCGACGCATTGAGACGGCCACATTCGCGCTTGATGCCCAACTTCTGCGACGGTCATCCATTGCGATCGAACTTTCCGTAGCGGGCGTACTTGACCCGGCATCCTCTGAAGTTCTCGCGGAAATTGCACACGACGCTCGATTAGCTACAGATTCCAGCATGGACGTACGCGTAAGTATCGAATCTGCACTGTCTGAGGTGCTGATCAAGGCGTTGGATGATCCTGAAGAGGTGGCCTTTTTGCGCGAAGATCCGGCAATCGCGGATCTCATGGACGAATTATCTGCAGCCATTCGTAGGGTTGAGCTTTCACGACGCTTTCTCAACGATGCGGTGCTTGCATGCCTGCGGATCCGCGACAATTATTTTGTGAATTGGTTCCATCTTGCAGGCCACACACCGTTGCCTGAGCCCTGGGAAATGCAGGACCGGACGCCTGAAGGTCTTACCTATTTAGGGGCATAACCACGCAAGTGTCACCGGCGCGCTCGTGTCCCTTACGATAGAAGTCCGTCGACGCCGATTTACGGCAAAACTTTAGAGGTGGTGCACGTGTCTGCAGAGCCAGTAGTCGGTACTAATCGCGTCAAACGGGGTATGGCTGAAATGCTCAAGGGCGGCGTCATTATGGACGTGGTCACCCCTGAGCAGGCAAAGATCGCCGAAGATGCTGGCGCAGTTGCTGTTATGGCTTTGGAACGTGTACCAGCTGATATTCGGGCACAAGGCGGCGTCTCGCGCATGTCTGATCCGGACATGATTGATGGCATTATCAAAGCCGTCTCTATCCCAGTGATGGCCAAGGCTCGGATCGGCCACTTTGTTGAAGCACAGGTCATCCAGTCCCTGAATGTGGACTTCATTGATGAATCTGAAGTACTCACCCCTGCTGATTACACAAATCACATCGATAAGTGGAAATTCACAATTCCGTTCGTCTGTGGTGCGACAAATCTTGGCGAAGCCCTGCGGCGAATAAATGAAGGCGCAGCGATGATTCGCTCCAAAGGCGAAGCAGGCACTGGCGACGTTTCCAATGCTGTGACTCACATGCGCACAATTCGTAAGGAAATTAATCGACTTTCAAGTATGGCCGAGGACGAACTCTATGTAGCAGCTAAAGAACTTCAGGCTCCGTACGATCTCGTTGTTGAAGTTGCCAGGCTCGGTTGCCTACCAGTGGTGTTGTTCACGGCCGGCGGGATTGCTACCCCTGCTGACGCAGCCATGATGATGCAACTTGGCGCTGACGGTGTGTTTGTTGGCTCGGGAATTTTCAAGTCCGGATCAGGTATAGCAAGCAATGAAGACGCATTGCGTCGAGCAAAGGCGATTGTTCGTGCCACTCGGCACTTCAATGAGCCAGATGTTATTGCTGAAGTCTCGCGGGGTCTTGGCGAAGCGATGGTTGGTATTAACGTCGCTGATATTCCTGTGCACCATCGCCTGGAGGATCGGGGCTGGTGAACTCGGCCCCGATTATTGGGGTTCTGGCTCTCCAAGGTGGGGTCCGAGAGCACCTTGGTTCGCTCACTGCTGCTGGAGCTCAGGCCAAAGCTGTGCATTCACTGGGTGATCTAGCGTCGATCCAAGGTCTTGTTATCCCCGGTGGCGAATCGACGGTGATGTCTAAATTAGCAATCCAAGACGGTCTCCTTGAACCACTTCGACAAGCTCGCGCTTCTGGAATGGCAATGTTTGGCTCCTGTGCCGGAATGATCATGTTGGCGAATCAAGTGACAGATGCCAGAGCCGATCAGGAGTTCATTGGTGGCATAGACATGTCAGTGCGTCGAAACGCATTCGGTAGCCAAATTGATTCCTTTGAAATGGATCTTGAGGTTCAAGGGATAGGCGGGGTGTCATTTCCTGCCGTTTTCATTCGTGCGCCCTGGGTTGAAGAAGTAGGCCCAGAAGTACAAATCCTGTCGACCATCTCTAAGGGACCTCGGGCCGGTACGATTGTTGCTGTTCAGCAGGGTCCTTTGCTCGCCACGTCTTTTCATCCAGAACTGACAGGTGATATTCGAATCCATGCAACCTTCGTCGAAATAGTGAGGCAGTACGCATGAGCGGCCATTCCAAATGGGCTACAACCAAGCATAAGAAAGCCGTCATTGATGGGCGTCGCGCAAAGTTATTCGCTCGTCTCATCAAGAACATCGAAGTTGCAGCTCGATCAGGTGGGCCCGATATTGAAGGCAACCCAACGTTGTATGACGCTATGCAAAAAGCGCGCAAAAGTTCTGTCCCGCTGGACAATATTGAACGCGCTGTTAAGCGTGGGGCTGGCATGGAAGCTGGTGGAGTTGATTACCAAACCATCATGTACGAAGGTTATGGACCCAGCGGAGTCGCTGTTCTCATCGAATGCTTGACCGACAATCGCAATCGATCTGCTTCCGAAGTTCGCGTTGC
The DNA here is from genome assembly GCA_947472655.1 of Actinomycetota bacterium. Classification (GTDB taxonomy): domain Bacteria; phylum Actinomycetota; class Actinomycetes; order S36-B12; family S36-B12; genus UBA11398. Next base: position 2,016 of record CANJCG010000015.1, on the reverse strand, counting down.
GATGAGTCGCAATGGCGGCTCGATGGCCGACCCAGGCTCGGTGGCCTACCTCTTTCACCGCAAAGGCGTCGTCATCGTGCCCAAAGCAATTGGTCTGGCGGAAGATGACCTCCTTATGACAGTGCTCGATGCTGGAGCCGAAGACCTCATCGATCTAGGGGTCTCCTTCGAAGTGGTATCGGAACCAAAAGATCTTGTGGCTGTGCGTACCGCGGTTCAAACTGGAGGCTGGGATTACGAATCAGCCGATGCCACATTCTTGCCCAGTATGAGCGTGGATCTCGACGTTGAAGGCGCCAAGAAGGTCTTCAAGCTTTTGGAAGCTCTCGAAGAATGTGATGACGTACAGAACGTATTTGCAAACTTCGATGTGTCAGATGAGGTCATGGCAGACCTGGATTAACCCATCCACATCCGCGCGCCAATGCCGCATTTGTGGTCACGCCACCCGGTAGGCTGTTCGAACTGATGTTCGATGCTTGGGCCGCTGTCCACAGCACACAGGGTTGGAGGTGACATGCGTGTTCTTGGGGTAGATCCCGGCTTAACCCGTTGCGGGGTGGCGGTTGTGGAAGGCGGTGTCGGCCAGAAGCTCTCTGCTTTACACATCGGCATCATCGCAAGTTCACCCACCGCAGAGCTAGCTGACAGGCTTGTTGGTCTAGAACGAGGTTTAGAGGCACTGATCGTCGAATTTGAGCCCGATGCCATAGCCATTGAACGAGTTTTTTCACAACATAACGTGCGAAGTGCAATGGCGACCGCTCAAGCAGCAGGAATAGCGTTACTCGTCGCCGGACGGCATCAGATTCAGGTTTCGATGCATACCCCAACTGAAGTCAAGGCAGCAGTCACAGGATCAGGGCGTGCGGATAAAGCTCAAGTAACATTCATGGTCACAAAAGTCCTGGGTTTAACTACTGCACCAAAACCAGCTGACGCGGCGGACGCATTAGCTATTGCCATCTGCGATGTGTGGCGAGGACAAGCAAAACGTCGACTTGAAGCTGCAGTTCGTGGAGGCGCGAGATGATCGCATTCATTCGCGGAATTGTTCAGGCAGTTTCACATGACCATGTTGTCGTTGATATCGGAAGTGTCGGTCTTACCGCCACGTGCACAGCGCCGACGGCGTTGTCGTTGCACGCGGGTGATCGTGTTGAGCTTTTGACGTCGATGGTCATTCGCGAAGATGGCTGGACGCTCTATGGATTCGTAGATGCAGATGAGCGCACCATCTTTGAGCAGGTACAAACGGTCACAGGCATCGGGCCTCGCATTGCGTTAGCAGTTCTGAGTACCCTGAGCCCTGATGAGGTGCGAAATGCGATTGCCACCGATGATCTGAATGCATTGACAAAAATTCCTGGCATCGGTCGCAAGGGTGCACAGCGCCTTGTGCTCGAACTCAAAGATAAACTTGGTGTCACCTCCGGAGCCAGTTCAACCCGTGCCACAGCTAATCCAGTGGGATGGCTTGCTTCTGTTACGGCTGGGTTGGTCTCCTTAGGATGGTCCCAACGCGAGGCAGAGTCCGCTGCTGATTCAATCGTTCCCCTTGCTGCACAATACGGTGACAACCCAGATATTGGGGCTTTACTTAAAGCGGCCCTTCGAAGTTTGGATCGGGCATGAGCGACCGACTCATCGATGCAGACCAGACGCCTGATGAAGTCGTTATAGAAGGCGCCTTGCGACCTAAACAACTTGCAGATTTCATTGGGCAGACCAGAGTGAAGCAACAACTTGGTCTAGTTTTACAGGCCGCAAAATTGCGCGGACGACAAACTGATCACGTGTTGTTAAGTGGCCCGCCAGGGCTCGGCAAAACAACGCTAGCCCAAATTATTGCGACCGAATTAAATGCGCCGCTTCGAATTACTTCAGGACCAGCGTTACAGCATGCGGGTGATGTGGCAGCGATTTTGTCATCCTTGCAACCCGGTGAAGTGCTCTTCCTTGACGAAATTCACCGCACCTCGCGTGCGGCCGAAGAAATGCTGTACATCGCGATGG
>CANJCG010000014.1 GCA_947472655.1 Actinomycetota bacterium | reverse complement strand
CGTTTTCAACAGTGGTGACCGCCCGGTCCACACCGGCGCAGTATCCCCGGGGGGCAGCTAGCAGGACTCGCTTTGGGCTCGACATGCCTCCCATCGTAGATGTCCTACATCGCCAGCAACACATACGCTGCATCTGTGGCCCTTGACTCCTCCGCTGAACACCCAACCCCTGTTCGCACGGTTTCGCGACTCGTCGGGGAATGGATCGGACGGCTAGGCCCCATCTGGATTGATGGTCAGGTTGCCGAATTTCGACCTCGCCCGGGGGCCCGCAACATTTACTTGGTGCTCCGCGATCCAGATGTCGACATGTCACTCACCGTTGTGGCAGACGCTGCCCTTGTGGGCGGAGTAGAACCACCCCTTGCTCAAGGCCAGCGAGTCATCGTGTTTGCCAAGCCGGAATATTGGACGGGGCGAGGAAGCCTGCAGTATCGAGCCAAGGAAATTCGGGCCGTTGGTTTAGGAGCCTTGCTGGAACAACTTGAACGATTGAAACACCTCTTGACTGCTGAAGGGCTTTTCTCCCTTGAACGTAAACAACCACTTCCCTTCCTGCCTCGTCGGATCGGTTTAATCTGCGGCCGCAATAGTGCAGCGATGCATGACGTGCTGGTGAACGTAGAAGATCGTTGGCCCGGCATTCCATTCGAAGTGCGTGAAGTTGCTGTGCAGGGTGTGCAAGCAGTAAGCGGTGTCACTGAAGCTCTGCTTGAACTTGATGCCATTGAAGATGTTGACGTCATCGTTATCGCTCGAGGAGGTGGCAGCGTAGAAGACCTCTTACCCTTCAGTAACGAAACACTCGTACGCGCAGCTGCAGCGGCGCGGACGCCGATCGTTTCAGCAATCGGTCACGAGCAGGACTCTCCACTTCTTGACCTTGTTGCTGACCTGCGTGCTTCAACTCCAACAGACGCGGCGAAACGAATCGTGCCGTCCTGGCAAGAACAATTCTCAATTATTTCTGCACTACGTAACCGTTCTGTCTCCGGACTTCGCAATCGACTCGATCGAGAGTCTGGGTTTGCGCAAGACAGTCGAAGGAGGATTCGCACACGGCTCAATCACTTGATCGATACCAATCAGCGAGACCTCGAGCATCTCACTGCTCGGGTGCGAGCGCTTTCCCCTGCAGCAACTTTGGACCGTGGTTATGCCATTGTCACCAACGAGGTTGGCGAAATTGTTCGCGATGCATCAACTTTGTCTCCTGGAGAATTCATTCGCATCCGTGTTGCTCGGGGTGCGTTCCAAGCTCAATCATTCGACAGCGCAATGGAGGAATCATGAGCAAGCCGGTTGATGTTTCAAAACTTACTTTTGAAGAAGCACGAGATGAACTCGCGGGAGTCGTATCAAGCCTTGAATCAGGTGGCCACACGCTAGAAGCCTCACTTGCGTTGTGGGAACGGGGCGAAGTGCTTGCCGCACATTGCCAGCAATGGCTGGAATCAGCGCGCACAAAAATTACAGAAGCTGAGTCTGTTTCTGAGTAGCAAGTGACGTCGCAACGCGCTTTAGTTCATCAAGGGGTGCCGTACCACTCACTGCAGTTGTTACACCCTTAGCCAATCGCACAAGTGCGTCTTGATCTTGACCGTCATAAATTGTCCAGGTAAGCCCATTAATTTTGACGGTTCCCACTTTTTTGGTGCCAACCAATTGAGACTTCAAAAACTGCGTACTTTCTGTCGCTGACTGCTCAAGCTGTACGTAGTCATTGTTGGGTGTGACATAGCCAAGATGCCAAACCGGAGTTGGTATCCCTTTAAATCGCGCGCTTGTCAGACGGTAGCCAGCCTGATTCTGTGGAACTTCTATGGGGAAGGTTGCTTGCATATTGGCTAACATCAGCGGTGCACTAATGCTCACTTCTCGAACCGGATCCGGGCTCTCGCGGTGAATAATCACCATAATCACGCCAATGGCCGCAAGAACCACGGCAATTGATCGCGCCAAGTCAGCCATCGTCTGACCCAGGCGAGCATTGGGTCGGCCAGTGGGTTGAGGCGTGTTGGTACTCACATAGTCATGATGACGCATACCTGCGAGCGCACTGATCTCGAGGGCCATTTGTTTAATAGGATCCGCTCAGGAGGAAAAACATGACGACACCCAGCACCCTCGAGGTCCCCGATCGGAATATGGCCCTCGAGCTTGTACGAGTCACCGAGGCCGCAGCGATGGCGGCTGCCCGCTGGGTAGGCCGTGGCGACAAGAACGGTGCTGATGGTGCAGCCGTGAATGCCATGCGTTCCCTTATCGGCAGTGTCAGCATGAACGGTGTCGTTGTCATTGGTGAGGGTGAAAAGGACGACGCTCCTATGCTCTTTAACGGTGAGCGAGTTGGCGATGGCACCGGCGCCGAAGCAGATGTTGCAGTTGACCCAATTGACGGCACAACGTTGGCAGCGAATGGCATGCCAAACGCTATTGCGGTGATCGCAGTTGCCGAACGTGGAGCAATGTTTGACCCCAGTGCTGTGTTCTATATGGAGAAACTGGTTGTCGGAGCTGTCGGTGCTGACGTCATTGATATCAATGCGCCGATTGGCTGGAACCTTGAGCAACTTGCAAAGGCAAAGAGCGAACAAGTCGCTGACTTGACCGTCTGCATTTTGGACCGTCCCCGGCATAAGACCTTGATTCAAGAAGTTCGCGACGCCGGTGCTCGAATAAAACTCATCACCGATGGAGACGTAGCCGGAGCAATCATGGCCGCGCGCGCGGGAACTGGCGTTGATTTGCTCGCCGGTATCGGTGGTACTCCCGAAGGCATCATCGCTGCTGCAGCAATGGTGTGCATGGGTGGCGCGATTCAGGCGAAATTGTGGCCGCATGATGAAGCCGAACGGCGCAAGGCACTTGATGCGGGGCACGATCTTGATCGTGTTCTTCACACTCATGACCTTGTTCGAGGTGAAAACATCTTCTTCTGCGCAACAGGTATCACTGACGGCGAATTGCTACGAGGCGTTCGCTACCGTCCAGAAGGTCCAACCACTCACTCAATCGTCATGCGCGGAAAGAGCGGAACTATTCGCGAAGTGGCGAGCGAGCATCGCTTAGCCAAGCTTGGCCAGTACTCAGCGGTTGACTTTCACAGTGCTGGCGTCGGCAAGCCCGACCTGAACTAAGCGGCAACTCTGTAGCCTGCGCGCGTGAGGCGCACTCCGTGTGAAGGCTCACAGCCAAGTCACGTAACTGAGTGCGATTTGGGGCCTACGCTTCCCCTATGGTCGATTTTCAGTATCAAGAGTTGCTTCCCATAGGCCCGGATGACACCCCTTACCGGCTCATCACGACAGATGGGGTCAGCACCACCACAGTTGATGGCCGCACAATATTGAAGGTTGAACCATCAGCACTGCAAGTTCTTGCCTACGAAGCTCTCCGCGACATCTCCCATTTATTGCGGCCAGGCCACTTGGCCCAGCTCGCACGGATTCTTGAAGATCCAGAAGCCAGCCCAAACGATCGATTCGTAGCACTTGATCTTCTCAAGAACGCAAACATCTCTGCCGGTGGCGTTCTACCTATGTGCCAAGACACCGGAACAGCGATTGTTAGTGCAAAAAAAGGCCAGCACGTCTGGACCACCGGATCTGATGAAGAGCATCTGTCTCGCGGTATTTTCGATGCCTACCAAAACTTGAATCTTCGCTATTCTCAGATGGCACCCATCACTATGTGGGAAGAGCGCAACACTGCGACGAACTTGCCGGCACAAATTGAGCTATACGCAAATACTCACGAAGGCCATGAAGCTGAATACGAATTCTTATTTATGGCAAAGGGCGGCGGTAGTGCGAATAAGAGTTATCTCTACCAACAAACCGCAGCGCTCCTGAACCCCACTTCATTTAAAAATTTCCTCGACGAGAGCCTGCGTAGCCTTGGGACCGCGGCCTGCCCGCCGTACCACTTAGCTGTTGTCGTCGGTGGAACAAGTGCCGAGTACGCACTTAAGACCGCGAAGTATGCCAGCGCTCGCTACCTTGACAGTCTTCCCGTTCATGGATCCCCTACCGGCCATGCCTTCCGTGACCTTGAAATGGAACAAGAAATCTGGAAGATGACTCAGGAATTTGGCATTGGTGCCCAATTTGGTGGCAAATACTTCTGCCATGACGTGCGCGTCATTCGTCTTCCTCGTCACGGCGCATCCCTACCTGTTGCAATTGCGGTTTCTTGCTCAGCGGATCGCCAAGCAAAGGCCAAGATCACCGCAGAAGGTGTTTTCCTTGAACAGCTCGAACGTGAGCCTGCCCAATACCTGCCTGAAGTCACTGATGATCATCTTGACGACGATGTGGTTTCGATTGATCTCAACCAACCTATGAGCAACATCAGAGAGCAACTCTCAAAGCTTCCAGTCAAGACTCGAATTTCACTCACTGGATCTTTGATTGTTGCTCGCGATCTCGCACATGCACGAATCAAAGCGATGCTTGATCGTGGCGAACCAATGCCTGAGTACTTCAAAGATCACGCGGTGTATTACGCCGGCCCAGCTAAGACCCCTGCGGGTTACGCGTCTGGTTCATTTGGTCCAACTACCGCTGGGCGCATGGATGGCTACGTAGATTTGTTCCAGAAATCTGGCGGCTCATTTGTCATGTTGGCGAAAGGCAACCGAAGCCTTGCGGTCACGAATGCTTGTAAGGAAAACGGTGGTTTCTACCTCGGGTCAATTGGCGGCCCCGCTGCTCGATTAGCTCAAGACAACATCACTAAAGTTGAAGTTCTCGATTTCCCTGACCTTGGCATGGAAGCCGTGTGGAAGATCGAGGTAGTGAACTTCCCCGCCTTTGTCGTAGTCGACGACAAGGGCAATGATTTCTTTGCCGAAACGATGAAGCCGACGATTACTTCTATTCCGGTTGGCCAGCCAAAGGGTTAACAGCCGCGCACATGCCAGTGATCACTACCTGAACCGTTTCGCCAGATTGTCCAAAAGGCTCGATCTTGCCAATAGCGGTTCCATTTTTGCGTGGGGATGTCTCTGAGTTTTTCGACAGTTGCGACAGCTTCCGCACCGAATTCTTTTTTCACTTCGGCTTGCATCATCCAAGCTGCGCCAACAGCTAGCGGCCGACTCATTTGATAGGCCCCGCGATAGTCACCGCCTGAACTTACTGATTCGTAATTACCGCCAGTCTCTTTACGCACGATGCACTTACGCTTGTTTTCAGCCTTCGCGCTAAACCATTTGCCTTTATACAAACTGTCTGCCACCCCGTGAAGATCAGCGGCCTTACCTTCACCTTTGGCAAAGCCGGCTTCAAGGGCCCGCTGGGTTGTTTCGTCTGGCGGCTGCGCTACTGGACTCGCCACAGGACTAACTAGGGGGCTTGCTGTCGGTTCTGGTGTAGCAACCGGCTGGGCAGCCGCCGACGGCTGTTGAGTTGGCGTTGGCGAAGGCGTGACGCCCTGGGCAACAGTCGGCACTTGGCTGCCTCCAGCCGTTGTGATTCCGTGCTGGGTGGGTGCTGGGTCGCCTACTGCTCGGGCCGGGCCGGCAATAACCAGGCATAACACTGCCGTTATCAGCACCACCTTCACCTTGCTCATTTGCTCGACACCCCTGCTCTGGCCCGGATTGGCCTCGCATTACGGTGCCTTGAGAATCGATTCCTGTCACGTAGATCAGCGCGATTTGCGACATGGCTTGAACTGAAAAGTACTAAATTCCCTCACAAAACCCCAGATCTAGCGAAAAAGTGAGTGGTTGTTATCACAGTGCTATCCACAGAACCCTCAAGTTCAACTAGAGAATTCCATCATCGATAAGTCGGGTTGCCAGAGCCGCTATTGGGCTTCTTTCGGACTTCGTCAAGGTGACGTGGGCAAATAAGGACTCCCCTTTGAGCCGTTCCACCACGGCAGCGATGCCATCGTGGCGACCAACCCGCAGGTTGTCGCGCTGAGCCACGTCGTGGGTCAAAAACACCCGACTGTTTTTACCAAGACGGGAAATTGCCGTGAGAATTGTGGACCGTTCCAGATTTTGCGCCTCGTCCAAGATCACGATCGTGTCAGTCAATGTACGTCCGCGAATATAGGTGAGCGGCAGCACTTCAAGGATCCCACGGTCCATAATTTCTTCGATCACGTGTTCGCTGGCAATCGCGTCCAGTGCATCTTTTGTCGCTGCTGAAAAGGGTGACATTTTTTCGGCTTCAGTGCCAGGCAAAAAGCCAATGTCCTGCCCGCCAACAGAGAACACCGGACGAAAGACCACGATGCGCTTGGCTTCGCGTCGTTCCAGCACGAGCTCAAGCGCCGCAGCAAGAGCAAGAACTGACTTGCCAGTTCCGGCTGCCCCACCAAGAGAGACCACTCCGATTTCCGGATCAAGTAAATGAGCCAGCGCAATGCGTTGCTCGGCAGACCTGCCCCGAATACCAAAGGCTTCTAAATCACCGCGCACTTGTTCTAGTTGCTTATCCACATTGACTCGAGCTAGGCCAGAAGATGACGGAGAGACCAGTACGACACCGGTGTTGACTGGCAGATCATGCTCGTAAAGTTCAATGAATCCATGGGTATAGAGATCATCAACATGCTCACGAGGGGACTCAATTTCAACGAGCCCTACATAGCCTGAATCTTCAACCTGCTCACGTCGATATTCCTCAGAGGGAATCCCGAGCGCGCCGTGCGCGAGTAACCGCATTGGAAGATCTTTAGACACGACCACCACATCGTGGCCTTCGCGGCGAAGCCCTTCAGCTACCGACAAGATTCGAGTGTCATTACTTCGTTCGGCCCTGATCGCTTCCGGCAAATGAGAAGTGTCTACATGGTTGATTTCAATGCGGACTGTTCCGCCTTGTTCATTAACCACAATGCCTTTACGCAAATCTGCGCCCGGCTCTTGTCTCAATGCTTCGAGTGCTCGTAACACGGTGCGCGCGTGATAGCCCAGTGTTGGATCGTGACGTTTATCTTCGAGTTCTTTAATGACTACGAGCGGTAACACCACAGAATGTTCAGCGAATGATCGAAGTGCTGTGGGATCCGATAAGAGCACTGAAGTATCTAGAACATATGTGCGGGTATCGGCGTTCACTGCTTGGCGAGTAGTCACGGGCGCTCGGCCTCCAGGTGGGGCCACCACCGTGGCCCGGTGCGCATTAGACATAAGCGGCTGCTCATGTGTAATTCAGACGCTAGAACTCAAGGGCGAAAAAAGGGTGCGCCACGCCGCTGGATAAAGGTTGCGCTCAGACAAACTTTAAACGCCGTAGCGGCGATGGCGTTCTGCATAAGCGCGGATGGCTCGCAGAAAATCAACATGCCGGAAGTCCGGCCAATAGGCCTCGCAGAAATAAAACTCTGAATGTGCGCTTTGCCATAACAAGAACCCAGATAACCGCTGTTCTCCGGAGGTCCGGATGACCAGATCTGGATCGGGCTGACCCTTGGTGTACAGGTGCTCGGCGATGTGCTCAACATCAATGAACTGCGCAAGTTCATCAAGTGAAGTGCCTTGGTCCGCATGTTCTTGCATGAGTGAGCGAACCGCATCGACCACCTCGCGCCGGCCCCCGTAGCCAACTGCAATGTTGACGTAGGCACCTGGCGCATCAAGAGTTTCTTCTTCAGCTTCTTTTAAAATTCGCGAGGTGCGTTCGGGCAATAAATCCAGTGCACCTACGGCGTGTAACTTCCACTTGCCTTGCACTTTAAGGTCCGTCACTGTTTCTTCGATGATGGACATGAGCGCCGATAACTCGCCTACCGGGCGATTGAGGTTGTCCGTTGAAAGAAGCCAAAGAGTGACGTGCTCAACCCCCGCGTCATCGCACCAGCCTAAGAATTCTTCAATTTTGGCCGCGCCTGCTCGGTGCCCGGCAGATGAACTCGATCCCTGAGCCTCCGCCCATCGTCTGTTTCCATCCAAAATCACGCCAATATGGCGCGGAACCTGTTCGGTAGGAATCTGGGCCCGGAGCTTTCGCTCATAGATCCCATAGACGATGTCAGTGAGCCTCACAGGCGCAGGTTACTCCCCGCTCCGAACACCAATCTGAGTCGCTAACTCAAATGGATCAATAGTCGGGGCTTGACAGGCAAATCCGCGGCAAACATAGGCGGCGGGCTGCCCCTGGACGAGCGGGCGATCCCTGAGTAAAGGCACGTCGCTACCCGGTTCTCCTACCGCAATGACTGCGCCTGGAGCCGTTGCGGCCAGTGCCACGGTTCGCAAGATCGCCGTGGCTTGATCCGCGAAGTCACCAATAATTGCTATCTCAACGGGTCCATCGACAAGTGCGCTCAGCGCTGCAAGTCCCCAGCCACAAGCCCGAGGGGCTCTGGCGCCAAGGCCACCAACGACGTCAAGAGCCCGCTCTGCAATTTCCCGATACTCCGCTATTCCAGTAATAGCGGAGTAGGTGAGACAGGCATTCGCAACCGCGAACCAACCCGATGGCTCAGCGTTATCCGAAGGATCTTGGGGACGCAGCACCAAAGCTGGAGCGTCGTCTGGGGTGTCAAAGAATCCGCCCCGTCCATCGCTGAAGTGTTGAATCGCGACATCGAGAAGTATCCCGCTCAAAGCCAGCCAGGACTCGTCACCTGTGACTTGATAGAGCGCGAGGAAGCCTTCTGCAACGCTGCCGTAATCGTCAAGTACTCCAGAGTTCGTTCCTGGCTTGCCGTCTCGCGAAGTGCGACACAAACGGTCATCTCCGTTTGGGCCTAGATGAATCGCTATCAAAAGATCTGCAGCGGTGATGGCCGACTCAACCCACGCCGGTTCATTGAGAAGGGCTCCGGCCTCAGCCAACGCAGCAATTGTCATGCCATTCCAGGCAGCAACTATTTTGTCATCGCGTCCGGGAGCAACTCGAGAATTACGACTGGCAAAGAGGCGACCTCGCATCCGAGACCAACGGAATCCGTCATCGGGGTCAATCAGTAGCTGCAGCACTGAATAGCCATGTTCGAAGGTGCCTGCTTCTGTGATATCGAGTAAATCAACAACCCAGTTTCCATCATCTTCACCAAGCACATCAATGATTTCTTGCGCAGTCCACACGTAGTACTTTCCTTCTACCCCTTCAGTATCTGCATCAAGCGCGGATGCGAATCCGCCTTCGAACGTGGTGAGATCACGAATGATGAATTCCGCTGTTTCTCGCACAATTCTTGATGCAAACGTGGAGCCAGTTAATCGGAACCAATGCAGATACACCCGAAGCAAAAGTGCGTTGTCATACAACATCTTTTCAAAGTGTGGAACAGTCCAAGTCGGGTCGACTGAATACCGAGAGAAACCACCGCCGACTTGGTCGTATATTCCTCCGCGTGCCATAGCCTCCATCGTGCGTTCGGCCATGAACAAGGCAGTTGTGCTTTGAGTCCTCGCAGCCTCACGTAACAAGAACTCCAAAACCATGGAAGGCGGAAATTTTGGAGCATTCCCGAAACCACCGAATCGTTCATCAAAATCAATCTGAAGCCTTGAGACTGCTTGCTCTAAAACAACATCACTTGGTAATCCCTGGGAGTCATACGAACCGCGTTGTTGGATTGCCTGGACAACGTGCGATCCCGCAGATTCGACATCTGTGCGACGCTCATTCCACGCTTCGCTCAACGAACTCAACACTTCCATGAATCCCGGCATTGTGCTGCGCGAGGTTTTCGGAAAATAGGTGCCTGCGAAGAAGGGCTTGCCGTCGTGATCCATGAACACAGTCATCGGCCAACCCCCGTGCCCCGTCAGGGCAAGGGTTGCCTGCATATATACGGCGTCAATATCAGGGCGCTCTTCTCGGTCTAACTTGATCGCAACAAAATTTGCATTGATGAGTTCAGCAACCTCATGATCTTCGAAGGATTCATGAGCCATCACATGGCACCAGTGACAAGCGGAATAGCCAACCGAGAGAAAAATTGGAACATCTCTACTTCGAGCCTCATCAAAAGCCGCTTCGGACCATTCCTGCCAATGCACGGGATTATCCGCATGCTGTAGCAGGTACGGCGAGGTTGAAGCACTCAACTGATTAGTCACCTCCCTATCCTCCTGCACGTCACATGCAGTGATTTCCCCACCCGTGGCTTAACGTCGCTATGTGCATGCAGCCATCCCCGGGTTCTTTACCGGCCTGAGTCTGATTGTGGCTATTGGGGCCCAAAATGCATTTCTCCTGCGCCTAGGGCTGGCCCGTAACTATGTCTTCGTTGCCGTTGCGATCTGCGCGGTCAGCGACGCCGCGCTGATCGCACTCGGCATCGGTGGGCTGGGTGTGGTCATCGAAGGGTCAACCTTCGCATTAGAACTCGTGAAATGGGTTGGCGTCACTTATCTCGGTATTTTTGCCTTGCGCTCCTTTTGGAAGGCACGCTTCCCTCAGGTCTTGCTACCTTCCGGCGATAGTCCCCGTCGCCTTGCAGCTGTTATTGCTGCAACATTGGGCTTCACGTTTTTAAACCCACACGTGTACCTGGACACAGTCTTACTCGTTGGTTCAATTGGTAATCAGTATGAATCGGATCGCTGGTGGTTTGCTCTTGGAGCAGCACTGGCTAGCTTGACCTGGTTTGTCACTCTTGGCTTTGGATCGCGAGCCGCGGCACCGCTCATGTCTCAGCCGCGCACGTGGAGAATTCTGGACACTGCGATCGGTGTGATTATGTTGATAATTGCCCTACGTCTGATATTTGTGAACTAGAAATTCTTAGGCAACAAATTCTGCACGCCCATGCTTCACCACAACCACACCGTTCGAGGTTGCTTCAAAGGCAATCTTTCTTCCGCCGGCTTCATTACGCCCGACATCAAAAACATCGACCGTGAGCGTGCCACCTGGAAACATTGGACTAGAGAACCGACCAGCAATACGCGAAAGGTTATCGGGGTCACCATCACCAATTAACTTCACTACAGCACCACTACACATCGCAAACGTGCATAAACCCTGAACTATTTTTCCTGAAAACCCTTCAGTGCGTGCAATGGAATCATCAATCGCATGGCCATTACGGTCACCTGATGCCCCGCCATAACGGAAACCCTGATCTCTCGTCACATCGAAAGTAAATGAATCGATTAATTTTTCTCTGGCTTCTTCTGGGAACACATGCTCAGGTGGGCCTTCACCAAACTCCTGTGAAGTTTGACCACCAATCATCATTCCTGTCCAGAAATGACGAAGCAAGAGTTCGCCTTGCTGATTCAACACCCGTAAATCCGAAGTGACCGAAACCCCGGCGGGAGTTTGCTTCACGGAATGTCTGCGTCCTTCAACTCGCACCGTTGACCCAAGCACTAAGGGCGCATAGAAGTGCACATCATGCATGCCGTGCACACCGGCACGAACGCCAGTGAGCACTCCCTCAGGCAAAGCCTTGCTGTTCGTTTCGATAAAAGCGCCGACAACATGCGGCGCCGTCACTAACGGAGCCGCCTTTACTCCACTCGAGCACAATTCATTGGGGTCGTTAGTGGCGAGCGCGTATGCCAGAACAGCGTCAGCATCGACGTAAGCCTCATAGGCGATAAGTGGTGGTGTGGACATCAGGCCAAACTACTAGGAGCATTCAAAAAGCGTGGCATTTGGCCCAAGATGAGACCTTTGACTCACGCCCTCCGAAGTCAACTTTAGGCAACAATTTGAGATTGCGCTTGATGAAATGTGTGGAAGCAAATCTGTTCACTGGGTATGGCTACGAATCTTTTGTCTTAGAGTTGCGCCATGCATTCACAGTTGTTGGAACACGTTCATCCAACCTGGAATCCGATACTCGAATCAGAGAGCCAGACAGTAGATGAGTTGAGTGATTTCCTTAACACAGAAGCTGCCGCAGGGAACCTATGGAACCCGGATCGAATAAACATATTTCGAGCTTTTGAACAACCCCTTCCCGAAATTAGGGTACTCATTCTTGGACAAGACCCCTATCCAACTCCCGGACACGCTGTTGGCTTGTCATTCAGCGTTGGCCCTGATGTTGCTCCTCTTCCCCGAAGCCTCACAAACATTTTTAAAGAACTAACAACGGATATCGGTTGCCCAATGCCGCGCAACGGCGATCTAGGGCCTTGGTCAAATCAAGGAGTGATGCTCCTTAACAGGGTGCTCACTGTTGGTGTCGGATCGCCAGGAAGTCATCGCGGAAAAGGGTGGGAACGCATCACGCAAATTGCGATTCAGGCACTGGTAAATCGACACACACCACTCGTTGCGATTTTGTGGGGCAAGGATGCACAATCAATCCAGCACCTCTTGCCAGGCGTACCGATTATCGCTTCAGCCCACCCAAGCCCGATGTCAGCTCGTCGCGGATTCTTCGGATCTCGACCCTTTAGCCGGTCCAATGCTTTGCTTGTTGAGCTGGGTGGGGAACCAATCGACTGGGACTTATCTAGCTAAGTGAGGTGGGCTCAGCCCGCTTTGCTAAATCTTTGTGCACATTACGCTCAGCTACGAAAGACATAAACGGAATAGTTCCAGCCAACAAGATTAAAACAGTGCGGCCAATGCTGTAACGCAGGCGGAAAGCAAGATCCACGCCAACGATTAGATACAGGAAGTAAGCCCAGCCGTGAACAATCCACAGTGCGCCATACAGGCCTGGCTTTTGATCATTTGAACTGAAGAAATCAGCGAAGGCATAACCATCTACCATCCAAGTAATGATGAGCACGACCATCCAAGTGAACGCCGAAGCGAGCACAACACCCGTGACGTAGGCCATGATCCGATAGCGAAGAGCTGCTCCAGCAATTTTATTCACGGTGCTTAACTTAGCCAATCGCCAATTCTGTGAGGAAAGGTGGCTGCGCATCTGCTTTTTGGCAGGGCATCATGGTGACCATGGCGAAAACCTAATTGGCGTCATCATCAAGTGACGAATGGCTACTGTCATGTGCGTCCAGCCAGAGCCAGCGTAGATACACACCAATGACGAACAGTGAAAAAATCCACCACTGAATGGCATAGAAGAAATTTTGAAGCGGAAACGGAACCGATCCCTGCTGCGCAACTACTGGCACAGGTATGGGTGCGGGGGTAGTCACTGGGGTTTGAGTAGAAAGTCGGATAAACCCGTCCCGTGCTGTGGCGCCTAACTGCAAACTCTGGCGAGAAATTGCTGCAACGTTGCTGCCATCCGGCGGTGACCCTTTGTAGAAGGACTCATCGGCCTGCAGGACGCCGGTGATTTCAACATCAACGCTGGGAGCCACAGCGCCGGGCGCCTGCTTATTGGGAAGCCAACCGCGCATCACCGCGATCAGGCTTCCGTCACTGAGTTGCAACGGGGTAACCACCCATACCCCGGATTTTCCATTTAGCGAACGGTGCACAACAAAGCGCTGCATATCGCTGCGATATTGCCCACGAGCAGAGACTGCTCTGCCCACTGTTTCACTAACGATCGGCTGTCCTAAAGGGTTTAGCTGATCGACAGCGACTTGTTCGGCAAGACCAGCCCGTTCAGCGGCTAAGACATCCTGCGTTCGTTCCCATTGCCAGTGACCAAGGAAAATGAAACCAATAATCAGTAAAACTCCCAGCCCTGCCCGCACTAACCACTTAGCGGAAAAAGCTAAACGCAACAACTCATTGTTCCTTGGCTTGGTCTTGAACCTTAGGCGGATCTACTGGAATATTTTCATCAACTTTCTTTAGCTGCTTATTCATCGACTTCCAAATGAAATACAACGCAGCTCCTAAAGCGAAGACAAATAACAATGCAATGGGACCAGCTTTGTCGATTACATTTGTTAATGAAGCTTCATCCGCGAGTACGAACATCATGCCCTCAATCCTGCGAATAGATCCGTTTCCGGAAGTTCGGTTTTCACTAGAGACATCGCCAATTCGAATTCTTCAGTCGGCCAAACCGCTTTTTGCATTTCCAACGGCACTTTAAAAAAGAAACCTTCAGGGTCGATCTGGGTGCGATGAGCCAGTAACGCTTGGTCTCGAATGTGTAGAAAGTCTCCACATTCAATAGTGGTCGTCACTCGACTTGCGGCATCGCGACGCTTCTCCATGCGCTCAATCCATTCGAGATACGGCGACTCGAATCCAGCCGCCAACATCGCTTCGTGGAGTGCGTAAATTCGAGCGCGGATGAATTGCATGTTGTAATACATTTTCGATACTTGCCAAGGTTCGCGATCATTTGGATAGTCCGCACTCGCAGCTGCTTCAACGGCAGCTAACGTCACCTCGTGTGTGCGAATGTGATCAGGGTGCGGGTAGCCGCCTTCTTCGTCATAGGTAGTAATCACCTGCGGGCGAAAATCGCGAATGAGATCTACGAGCGGCTGCGTTACTTGTTCCAGTGGCAGATCCGCAAAACAACCAGCTGGAAGTGGCTGCGGATTTTCCGGATCAGGAAAACCAGAATCCTCAAAGCCCAACCAAGCATGCTTAACGCCTAATATCTGTGCGGCATCAGCCATCTCGCGACGACGCACTTCTGCTAAGCCCCACTTCTGTACGTCTTCGTCTGCCGCACTGTGCAAGACGTCTCCGCGCTCGCCACCCGTGCAGGTCACAACCATCACTTCAACGCCCTGTGACACATAGAGGGCCACCGTGCCTGCGCCCTTGCTGGCTTCATCGTCAGGGTGGGCATGCACGGCCATCAGGCGAAGGAGTGAAGTCACCTGCTTAGTGTCCCAAGACCGATCCCAGGCTCAGCGCTCGGCTACCTTCCAGCCACAATGGAGTCACAATGCCGAGTCCATTCAAACCTTCACAGCTCTCGCCCGAGATGGTCGAGCGCTACGGAATCAATCACAAATCTTGGACCTCCCGCATCGTTACGTATGTGTTGGCGTTGGCGTTCGCCTTGATCTTGGGATTCGTCGCCTTTCAAGTCACCCGCCCAGGAGTCGATTTTGAGTTGGTCGCATGGAATGTGGTGGCGCCAGATCGTACGGACATCACCTTCACGGTGCATGCTCAAAACGACGATCCCGTGACGTGTGTGGTTCGTGCCCAGGATGCTTCCCGCGCCGATGTCGGGTACGCCATCGTGCCCGTTGTGCCTGTAGCAGGTTCTGCCTCCGTGACGTTCTCTCTGCATACCGCCATTGGTTCCTACACCGCAGAGGTCCTTGGGTGCGGAGATGACCGGGTTCCGGCCCCACAATTTCCGCAAGGTGTCGTTCCACCTAGCCAGCCCTGGACTCCCTAGGAACTTCGCACTTATTTCACTGACCGGATACCCTAATTTCATGAGTGCGATCCCAACCACCTGGTTGACCCAAGAGGCCTATGACCGTTTGCAGGCTGAACTTGACGACCGTACCGGACCCAAGCGTGTGGAAATCACTAAACGGATCGAGTTAGCCCGCGAAGAAGGCGACCTAAAAGAAAATGGTGGCTACCACGCCGCTCGTGAAGAACAAGGCAAAAACGAAGCCCGGGTTCGCCAACTCAAGCAGCTACTCGAGAACTCCCAGATCGGCGTTCCCGACTCCGAAGTTGATGAAGTTGCACCCGGAAAAGTCGTCACCATACTTTTCGTTGCTTTTGGCGATGAGGAAACCTTTTTACTTGGATCACGTGAAGAAGCCGCACACGCCTCCATCGAGGTGTATTCGCCCACATCTCCGCTGGGTGCTTCAGTTGTTGGCAAACGAGTTGGTGACACTGCCACGTATTCATTAACCAACGGCAAAGAAATGTCAGTAAAAATTCTCAAGGTCGAGGCGTACACACACTAACGAGACAGTTCGCCTTTGCCTGCAATCGCGTCTTGATGTCCTAAACGGGCCGCGTTTGCCGCTGTTCTTCCGGCTTTCGTTGCACTGCTTCGATCATTGCGCATCTGACCGGAGTATCCCTGCCAGGCCCCGCGAGCTTTGCTTTCCGACATGTGAAAGTCTGCTACTTCCTTAGCCTTTGCGCGAAGCACAAGGGCTCCTTGTGACTTTTTTTCGAAGTGTGCAGCCACAACAACAGCTTCTCGAGCTTCCTGCAAGCGTTCAGTTACACGCACGATGTAAGCCTGGTAATAAGCAACGCGAACTGTGCTTACTGTGTGCTCACGCACCTTACGTACTACACGTCCACGTTCTCTTACTGCTGAGACATACGTTTCACCACGCCAGCTTCCAAGCTTTATCCAGCGCTGGCCTGAAGTCACCATCTGCACTGCAAGTGAAGTAAATAGTGCTGCAACAACATCGAGATCCGATGACATTCCGTATGCGATGACAAAGGTTGAATTCGAAGCGATATCAACCTGGACATCGTTTGCATGCGCTGTGGCAATAAATAAAGCAATGAGGTGCTGGTTTGCGCGCTTGCCCTTTTCGCCAATCGTGATAGTTCGCATTTCAGGTGAAGCACGCTCTTCTTTCTTTTTGATGTGCGCCTGAGCAAGCGCCAAATCAATACTCGCGGCTGTAGCCAATGCCTGCGCCTTCATGAGATAAGCGTCAGCCTCATGTTCATTGTCAGTACGTTCAGCCTTAGCAAGGAGTGCGCTAATACGTTCAAGTGGCATGAGCAACCTTTAGTCCGGCACCGTCGTAAGCCGCACGCAGCACTAGTGCGGCCTCTTGACCGAAGGCAATTTCGGCAACCTGAATCAGCGCACTACGGAAATGTGGTCCATGCGGCGCCAAGTCTGGATTCCAGGAACAGTGGTGGGCCACTTCATGTGCCAAGACTGCCTCTTTGCAAGCCCACGGTTGCTCTACCGGGATAGCGATGACTCCAGCAGGTTCGTAATGCGCCTTCATCTGACCTCTACGGGCTCGCACCTGCAGTTGCGAGAGCCCTGGAAAGGCCTGCTGCAATTGGGTTGAGTGCAGCCAATGCTCAACCAACCGCTGCATTGTTTCTAGGTCGCCAATGATGCGTTGAGTAGGAAGGGTGAAGGTTGAACCGAAGAAATCACACCGGCCTCCACGATCTAGAGCTTTTGACCATGAATCTTCTGCCGAGTAGACCAAAGCCCGATCTCGATCAACGATCAACGAACCCCCCGCGCTAGTCACGCCCTCAAGGATAGGGTGGGCTTCAATGACTTCCTGGCGTCCACACCATCTGGTGCAGAGATCGCCGTTGCTTCGAGATCTGCCGACCGAAGTTGCGGTGTTGTCCGCCATAGCCTTTTTCGTCTCCATCGGCTTTGGAATCCTGGCGCCAGCCATTCCCGTCTTTGCCCGTTCGTTTGGCGTTTCTGCTCTTGAAGCCAGCGCAGTCATTTCAGCAATGGCACTGTCCAGATTCATCATGTCTCCCTTTTCAGGCATGCTGGCCAATCGTTTTGGTGAACGCCTCGTCTTATCAACCGGGCTCTTTCTTGTGGCCTTGACCAGCTTTGCCGCAGGAACAAGTCACACCTACTGGGAACTACTCTTCTGGCGCGGTATCACCGGTATTGGTTCGTCAATGTTCACCGTCTCAGCACTCTCCTTGTTGCTACGAGTCGCCAAACCTGATCAACGCGGCCGCTCAGCAAGTGCTTTCCAAGGCGGATTCTTGCTTGGCGGTGTGGCTGGACCGGCATTTGGTGGGCTGATCGTTGCGTGGTCAATCCGCGCACCGTTTTATGTGTATGCCACATGTTTGTTAATTGCATCATTTGTGAGCTTGTTCTTCTTATCCAAAGCCAAACTTCACGAGCTGGAAGAGGAGATCGCCCCAGGCCAAGACGAGAAACAGGAATCACTTCGCGAAGCTTTAGGCGACGGTGCCTACCGTGCAGCGCTGATGGTCAACCTCGTTACCGGCTTTGTTTCCTTTGGGCTTCGAATCTCAATCGTGCCACTTTTCATCACCGAAGCACTCGATCGAGGCGCATCCATGGCAGGTCTTGGATTCTTGGTTGCTGCGATCGTGCAAGCCCTCTTACTGATGCCAGCCGGTCGAATGGCTGACACTGTTGGCAGACGAAAAGCCATGCGGATTGGCGCCTCAACGCTGGCGCTGGGCATGGTCATTTTGACAGCATCCGATATTTTAACGAAAGGCTTCGGCACTGCATCGCTCATCGGGCCGATCCTGTTCTTTACCTCAATGGCAGTCCAAGGTGTCTCAGCTGCATTCCTAGGATCCGCTCCAGCTGCTGTCGTCGGTGACATCGTCGGAGGTAAGAGAGGCGGCATTGTGGTGGCGACCTTCCAGATGACCTCAGACCTCGGCATGATTCTTGGTCCATTGGCTGCAGGTTTCTTGGTCGATACTTTGGATTATGACTGGGCCTTTGGCGTAGGTGCTCTTTTGTCGATCCTTGCCGTTGCAGTGGTGTGGGTCATGCCAGAAACCCTCGGCAGAGTGCGCGACTCATCTGTTACTCCGAGCTAGTTCGGCGTACGCTTGGGTCATGAGCGATTCTGTAGATACACAAACTCTCTACGTTGCAATGGGTTGCTTCTGGGGTGCTGAAGAAATTTATTGGCTAACCCCCGGTGTCATAGCGACAAATGTCGGATACATGGGTGGCACCTACCCCAATCCAACATATGAAGAGGTGTGCACCGGCCGCACTGGTCACACTGAAACAGTTCGGGTTACCTACGACCCCTCCATCATTTCAACATTTGAGATCCTGCGTATCTTCTGGGAACGGCATGATCCAACCCAAGGCATGCGCCAAGGAAATGACATCGGCACTCAATACCGCAGTGCAATTTTCACGACAAACCCTGAACAGCTTGAACTCGCAAAAAGAACCAGCGATGCGTACAACTCCGTTATTAGCGAAAAGGGTTACGGCACAATCACTACTGAGATATTTCCTGCAGAGGATTTCACTTACTTCCAAGCAGAGCCTTATCACCAGCGTTATCTCGAAGTGAATCCCAATGGATACAGATGCCACGCACTCACCGGTGTGCCACTTCCTGAACTCGTCTAAATCGTGATTTCGCAATCCGCGCCAGAAGAATTTGATCTAGAACTCAACCGAGTTGTTACGCGCTTGCGCACAATGCCACTCGATAAGTTAGACCAGAGTGTTGAACCAATAAAAAGACTCACGGCAGAACTGCTCAGACTCTGTTCGAACTTTGGTGACCCAGCGCCGAAACCGCTGCCTCATTATGAATTGCGAGCAGCAGGTGACGTCGTGATGGTGCTGGGGCGCGATGCTCGTGCTGTTGCGCGCAATGACCAGCAAATCATGGAAGTAACAGCGGCTCTCACCGCTGCGCGACGCGAACTGCCTTAAGAATTAGTCGCGTCCTGCAAAGATCGCAAGGAAGCGCAGGATCTCAAGGTAAAGCCAAACCAAGGTCATCAAAAGCCCAAAGGCCATCCGCCAGGACTCGCGCTCCGGTGCACCCACCGCGATGCCTTGTTTGATTGCTTCGAAATCCAACATCAAGGTAAATGATGCAAGCAAGACACCGGCCAAACATAGAAGGAGTCCAAGACTTCCAACACCGTAGAAACCCCAGCCATCGCCAACACCAAATAACGCGCCTATGAGTGATGCAATGGCGATTAAGCCGTAACTGATCATCGCCATCATCATGACGCGCATAAACTTGCCTGTGACTTTCACAATCCCAGTGCCATATAAGAACAGCATCACAGCGAAAGCTGTCATCGTGCCAATCACTGCTTGCTGGATTAGACCTTGGTACTGAATGGACTGCGCGTAGTCGTTGTACCAATAACTAATCGCGCCTAATAGATAACCTTGCGCTACGGCATAAAGCACAACCAAAATTGGTGACACTTTTG
>CANJCG010000013.1 GCA_947472655.1 Actinomycetota bacterium | reverse complement strand
GCGTGATTACGCGGAAACGGTGATACCCATTTGACGGGCAGTGCCTTCGATGATCTTCATCGCGCCTTCAATGTCATTGGCATTGAGGTCAGGCATTTTTGTTTCTGCGATTTGACGGACCTGATCTTTGGTGATCGAGCCTGCCTTTGTCTGGTGCGGAACACCCGATCCCTTTTCAACGCCTGCGGCCTTGAGGATGAGACGGGATGCCGGTGGGGTCTTGAGTACGAAGTCGAATGAACGATCCTCGTACACCGTGATCTCAACTGGGATCACGTTGCCCTTTTGGTTTTCTGTAGCAGCGTTGTACTGCTTGCAGAAGTCCATGATGTTGACGCCATGCTGGCCAAGTGCTGGGCCTACTGGCGGCGCTGGATTTGCTGCGCCTGCCTGAATTTGAAGCTTAATCAGGCCGGCAACCTTCTTCTTCGGTGCCATGGTGATTCGGGTCCTTACGTTTGGTGTTACCTAGAAACGGCGCTTCTAGGAATCTAAAGAGGTCGTTAGTTTTTATCGACCTGGCTGAACGCGAGTTCAACGGGTGTTTCGCGGCCAAAGATCTCCACCAAGCCGGTGATCTTCTGAGCCTCGATATTAATTTCAGAGATGGTTGCGTGCAAGGTTGCAAACGGACCATCTACGACGGTCACCGAATCGCCAACGGCGAAATCGATTTCCATGAGTGGCTGTGCTGCAGGTGCTGCTCCACCGGCGCCACTTGTTCCCGTTCCTGGCTTCTTTTCTGGCACGGGAGCAAGGATCGCGGTGACTTCGTCAATGGACAAAGGTGACGGCTGATGACCGTGTCCTACGAAGCCAGTAACTCCTGGAGTGTGGCGAACAACGCCCCAAGATTCGTCGGTGAGTTCGCAACGAACAAGCACGTAGCCAGGGAATTTATTGCGCTTCACCAGCTTGCGCACTCCGCCCTTGATCTCATGTACTTCTTCAGTTGGTACCTCAACCTGGAAGATGTAATCCTCCATGTTGAGTGACTGAGTACGAGTTTCAAGGTTTTGCTTCACCTTGTTTTCATATCCTGCGTACGAGTGAATGACATACCAGTCACCAGGAGCGCGACGCATCTGCTCTGCGAAGGCTTCGACTGGATCAACTTCCTCTTCAGGAGTCTCATCCGATGTCTCTTGGCCAGTTTCAAGAATGGTTTCAAGAGCCATTTCGCCAGCGGCGTTCGTCGATGCCTCAAGGACGATCTCTGACTCAGCATCGAGCGCAGGCTCGAGTTCGTCAGCAATCGTTACTTCGATGGCTTCGACAACCAGTTCGTTCAGGTCCTGCTCGGACACAGCGGGTTTCTCCTCGTTCGGGGAAGGGCTAGGGAATGCGCTACTCATCCGAAGATGAACAACACACCTCTTGTGAAGATGAAATCAAGACCAGCAATGATGCCAGCCATGATTAGGACAAACACCAAAACCACCGTTGTATAGGCAATAAGTTCTTTGCGGGTTGGCCAGATGACCTTGCGCAATTCGACAATGACTTGGCGCACGAACAGTGCAAGACGCGTGAAGATGTTCTTCTTCGCACGTGCCGCAGGCTTCGAAGCATTACGCTCCGTGCCGTCCGTTTCCGTCATTTCCTTACCTTTACTTCAGCCGTCTCGAGGTCGTACTTGGTGCGCAGGGCAGGAGGGACTCGAACCCCCAACCGACGGTTTTGGAGACCGTTACTCTACCAATTGAGCTACTACCCTAAGTCGATCCACTAGCTCACCTTGGGCAGGCTACCGCCAACGGTTCAACGAAGGCCAACAGTCTACGGCGATGGGTAGATGAGGTCCAATTCGGGCAACTTTCCGGCATAAAATGACCAGTCCCCCCAGAATTACCCCACCGGATTCACGGTTGCTCTTGACTAATCATCCCAGTTTGGGTCGGTATGGAGTTCAACATTGAGCCAATAGTTCAACCCTGGCTCTTCAAGGCGCCGACCTAATTCTCGTCGAATTCGATCGACGTCACTGATGGTCCATACCCCCGCATCAACGAGGTAATCAACCTCGACGTACACCTTGCGTCCTAATTTGCCAATGAGGACTGACACTGGAGCCGGCAAGGAGAACATGGCTGTAACTTCTTCTACAGCACGCTCAATTGGCTCCTGCGTCTCTTCTCCTGGAGCCCCCTCAAGTAATTCGCGCATTGTGGTGCGAATCATCGAAATCGGCGTCGGTGCTACGACCACAGCGGCGACAAGTACAAGGACTGGATCCACATACCCAGCAAGCCCAGACCACTGACTGTCTTGCAAAAGTAAGGCTGAGATGAAGCCCACAAGCATGGCAATACCCAGATAAACCGCAGCTAACCATTGAGCGGCTTCGGCTGCGACGAGCTCTGAGTCTTGCCTCATTCCACGCAAGACGACGTAAATCACCAGCGACCCGAGGAAGGCCAAGATCGCGTAGATGAGAGCAGGACCTAACTGCGTGTCTCCGCCGCCGGTCAAAATGATCTGAATCGCATCAATCACCGCGTAACTGAAGGCCCCAACCAGTACTAATCCCTGGACGCCAAGCACCAAA
Source organism: Actinomycetota bacterium (assembly GCA_947472655.1). GTDB lineage: Bacteria > Actinomycetota > Actinomycetes > S36-B12 > S36-B12 > UBA11398. Next base: position 17,504 of record CANJCG010000013.1, on the reverse strand, counting down.
GGACCTAGCGCCTCTCGACCAAACGGATATCGGGCCGATGGCCCGCGCTTTACCAGAGTCGACACTTGCAAGGTCAAGCCCGAGAGCACTGTGCCAATGACACCGTAAAGACCATCAAACAAAATAATTTGAGATGAAACCACGAGGCCCCAGGCGATACCCACCACTGAGACCACGGCTGCCGCAGCCAACGAAATAACCAGTGACCGCTGTTCAGCTAGGAGAACCCGTTCGTTGTGGTCAACTGACTGCAGGCTCATACAGGCATTCAATCAGGCCAAGTGAGGCTGATGATTGCTCTGATGAAGTTCGCTGGAAGAATGGTGTCTATGACTGAACGCGTATCTGACCGAATTGCCGCTATCGCTGAATCTGCAACCTTGGCTGTTGATGCCAAAGCTAAGGCTCTCAAGGCTGCCGGACGTCCAGTGATTGGCTTTGGGGCTGGTGAACCAGACTTCCCAACACCTGATTACATCGTCGCCGCTGCCATCAAAGCTTGTTCGGATCCAAAGTGGCATCGCTACACGCCTGCAGGCGGCTTACCTGAACTCAAGGAAGCGGTCGCAGTTAAAACACAGCGCGATTCGGGCTATGAAGTTTCCGCGAACCAGGTACTCATCACTAACGGTGGCAAGCAGGCGCTTTACAACGCCTTCGCTGCTCTTCTTGATCCAGGCGACGAAGTCATTCTTCCGGCGCCGTACTGGACCACCTATCCTGAATCTATTCGCCTAGCTGGCGGTATTCCGGTTGAAGTGATGACCGACGAAACCAGCGGCTACCGCGCGACAATCGATCAGTTAACTGCTGCGCTCACTCCTCGCACAAAGGCTTTGGTATTTGTCTCCCCGTCAAACCCAACTGGCGCTGTCTACTCCCCTGCTGAAGTTAAGGCCATCGGAGAATGGGCTCTTGCTAAAGGCATCTGGGTTATCACTGACGAAATCTACGAGCACCTTGTATACGGCGATGCGCAATTTGCATCCATGCCAACACTGGTACCTGAACTTGCTAACACCTGCATCATTGTGAACGGTGTTGCCAAGACTTACGCAATGACTGGATGGCGGGTGGGCTGGCTGATTGGTCCTGCAGACATCGTCAAGGGCGCAACTAACTTGCAGTCGCATGCAACCTCAAACGTTGCCAACGTTTCGCAAATTGCTGCTCTTGCTGCAGTCACCGGTGATTTATCCGCTGTTGACGAGATGAAGGTGGCCTTTGACCGACGTCGCAAACTCATCACCGGAATGCTTGACGCAATTCCTGGTGTGAATTGCCCACTTCCCGAAGGTGCTTTCTACGTGTACCCATCAGTGAAGGAAATCGTTGGTCGCACCTTGCGAGGTCAAAAGATTGCTTCGTCAGCACAACTTGCTGGCTTGATTCTTGATGAAGTTGAAGTTGCCGTCGTACCAGGTGAAGCCTTTGGCACGCCTGGCTACCTGCGATTGTCATACGCAACAAGCGATAACGACATCACTGAAGGTGTCGGACGAATCGCAGCGCTGCTGAGTGAGCTCAGCTAAAGCGAAAAACCAATGCAACGCACTTCGGGATGTAACTCAATTCCGAAGTGCGTTTGTACTTTCAGACGAACATCGCGCGCAAGCTCAAGAATATCTGATGCGGTTGCTGTGCCACGATTCGTTAACGCCAAGGTGTGCTTAGTTGAAATTCTCGCTCGATCGTTGAGTCCGTAGCCCCTGCTTATGCCCGACTGCTCAATAAGCCATGCGGCACTGACTTTCACTCCTTGCTCGCTGGGATAACGCGGGCATTGGGCAGGTAGTGCAGCCGCCTGGGCTTCATCAAGAATTGGATTAGTGAAGAACGAACCGGCACTCCAAGAATCATGATCTTCACGCACTAAGACCATTGCTTTGCTTAGCCGCAAGTGCAACACGGCATCTCGAATTTCAGACGAAGCAGAGCTATCTCCTACTTCGAGTCCAAGGGCATCTGCGAGCTGCGGATAAGCAATCTGACTCTCTGCTGCTCGAGTGAGCACGAATGAGACGGCTAGCACGACAAAACGATTGGGATTCTTTTTGAAGACGCTACTGCGGTAAGTGAAGTCACACTCATCAGCTGCAAGATCGCGAACCTTGTGAAGTTGGCGATCCCACACGCGAACTGTCTGAATCACCTGTGCAACTTCAACGCCATAGGCGCCAACGTTTTGAATTGGCGTAGCCCCCACTGTTCCTGGTATTCCTGACAAGGCCTCCAGACCGTTGAATCCCGAGGACAAGCAAGTGACGACAAATGCATCCCATGGTTCGCCACAAGCTGCGGTAACGACGAAATGCTCTTCGAACTCTTCGACAACTACCTGACGCACATCTGCATGCACGACTAATCCGGCAAAGCCATCATCACAAACAAGAAGATTGGAGCCGCCGCCAAGGATGAGTACGTCGAGCCCGGCCTGATCTGCTTGGTGAATAGCCGTAATGAATTCAGCTTCACTTGTGGCGCTAATGAAATTCGCGGCCTCGCCACCGACATGCAAGGTCGTGTAGTCAGCGAAGCGCATAGGTGCAGCCTAGAGAGTTCAGGTGAGTTGGACGATTGCTTGGGCGCGGCCCAGCACCGTTTGGTCGTCAAACTTGGCAGTAATCGCAATTTTGGCTCGATTAGCTTCAAGTAAATCGGTGACCTTGGCAGTGACCTCAAGGAACACGCCAGCATCGTCGTTAGGTACAACGACTGGGCGAGTGAAACGAACTCCGTATTCAATAACTGCACCTGGATCACCGACCCAGTCTGTGACTACCCGAACTGCCATGGCCATCGTGAGCATGCCGTGGGCAATGACGTTAGGCAGCCCAACTTCAGTGGCGATGCGCTCGTTCCAATGAATCGTGTTGAAATCTCCCGAGGCCCCTGCGTACTTCACCAATGTGAGGCGATCTATCGGGTAACGAGCAGATGGAAGCTCCGTTCCAACAGCAATGTCAGCGAACTTGATCGTGGAGGTCATTCGTCAGCACCTCGAGAAACCAACATCGAAGTGGCCGTTGCTACCAATTCACCGGCGACAGTGGTGATGGTGCCCTTCGTGGTGATCATGTCGTTACCAGCCATAGTCCGAATGTTCTCGATGACTGTCGTGACCACGAGCTCATCGCCCGCACAGATCGGCCTGGCATAGGAGAAGGTCTGCTCGCCATGAACGACCCGAGCAAAGTCCAGGCCCAGATCGGGGTCAAATAATGCTGCGTTCGCTGCTTCGAGAGAGACGACGATGGCAAACGTTGGCGGGGCTATCACATCTGAGTAGCCCAGACGCTGGGCCACTTCAGGATCGTGAAAAACCGGGTTTGAGTCACCAATAGCGCGCGCGAATTCTCGGATCTTCTCCCGACCAACAACGTACGAGGGTCCAGCAGGATAAGTCCGCCCGATGAAATCAGGATTCAGCGCCATGAAGCAAAACCGACTAGCGGGTTTCCTTGTGCACGGTGTGCTTATTGCAGTTCATGCAATGCTTCTTCATCTCCAAGCGATCAGGATCGTTACGACGATTCTTCTTGGTGATGTAGTTACGGTGCTTGCAGTCTTCGCACGCCAAAGTGATCTTTGGGCGGACGTCAGTTGCCTTGGCCATGATCTGTCTCTTTCTAACGGTAACGCGTAGTCGAACCTGAATCGTACGGCTGGTTTTGCATAGAGCTCACCAGTAGCGAGGGCCGGATTTGAACCGGCGACACAGCGATTATGAGCCGCTTGCTCTACCAACTGAGCTACCCCGCTTGAGGCGGCAACGACCGTGAAGCCACTGCTACCTTCGAGCCCCCATACGGAATTGAACCGTAGACCTTCTCCTTACCATGGAGACGCTCTACCGACTGAGCTATGGGGGCGCAAAGCCTGCCAAGAGTACACGCCAGCATCGGCCAGCAGAAATCGCATGACTAAAGCCCCCAAGATGGCTCAATTACCGCAAAGGCACCACACTGTTCCAATGAAATGGACTAAATCAGATATGCCTAACTTACAAGGCCGCCGAGCCATCGTGACCGGCGCTAACTCTGGTTTGGGTCTGTGCACGGCAAAAGCTCTAGCTCAGGCTGGTGTGCAAGTCACGCTCGCTGTGCGTGATCTAGCCAAAGGTGCCACAGCAGCCGCAGAGATAGCTGACGCCGGCGGAGAGTTTGTCGCCGTACAACACCTTGATGTTTCAAGCCTGGCAAGCGTGCGTGAATTCGCCCAATTGTGGAGCCAGGACAACGTTGACGGACTCGATCTCTTGATCAATAACGCTGGAGTCATGGCCATTCCTGCACGCGTTTCAGCCGATGGCTTCGAAGTTCAATTCGCAACCAACCACCTTGGGCATTTTGCGCTGACCGGTCTCCTGATGCCAGCACTGCTCGCTAAACCACAATCTCGCGTGGTCAATGTGGCTTCTAACGCCCATCGAATGGTTAAGGCAATGAACTTCGACGATCTGATGGCGACCAAGAAATATCGTGCCTGGAATCAATATGGCCAGTCCAAACTTGCCAACCTGCTCTTCACCAGTGAATTACAACGACGCCTTGATCTTGTCGGAAGTTCAATGAAAGCGATGGTTGCCCACCCTGGCTATTCAGCCACCAATCTGACTTCGGGTAGTGCGCGACTTCGCAATAAAACCATGCAGGCCAAGATGTCTGACACCGTGAGTTCGTGGTTTGGTCAAGACGCAGAACTTGGGGCCCTACCGATTTTATTCGCAGCAACCGCACCGAATTTAGCGGGCGACAGTTATATCGGCCCAGACGGCTGGAAAGAATGGAAGGGCTATCCAAAACTTGTCGACCGCACGAACGCAGCAAAAGATCTGGATGCAGCGCGACGACTTTGGGATATCAGTGAGGATCTGACCGGCGTGCATTTCCCTATCGATTAGCCTGGATATTCAAAGTTTTATTTGTCCTTGACCGGATGGCCAAAGTATGAGTTCACGTTCGTCTCGAGCATCTAGAGTCAGCCCATGACCCAAGGACGCATCGCGCTAGTCGGCAGTGGCGAATACCTGCCAGTCATGCAGGATATTGAAGCTTGGCTGCTGAAAGATCGTCCAGCTACATTTGTGCAACTTGCAACAGCTGCGGCGCCCGAAGGCGATACCTCACTTGCGCACTGGCATAACCTTGGGGCCAATGCAGCAGCTCGCCTTGGCGTTGAACAAGTTGTGATCGATGTTCGCGATCGTGATGATGCAAATAATCCGAAGTGGGTTGAGCTCATTGCCGGGGCCGGACTCATCTACCTATCCGGTGGTAACCCCTCGTACTTAGCCGAAACACTGCGGGACACCAAAGTGTGGGAAGCGATTGTGCACGAATGGAATATCGGGGCTTCCCTGGCTGGCTGTAGTGCTGGGGCTATGGCGATGTGTGGTTACGTCCCCGACTTTCGTCATCCACGCAGTGGTGGGGTGAGCGGCCTAGGGCTCCTGCCCAATATCCGCGTTCTTCCACATTTTGATCGCCTTTCCCATTGGATGCCTGACTTCACCCTGAAGCCGTTGGTGAGTAAACATGCTGAAACGCTTGGGGTCGACGAGGACACTGCCCTTGTTGGGGAGAGTAACGGAAGCAACGTTTGGGACTTTCGATCCGTAGGGCGCCTAGATTCTTGGCGGATTGAAAGTTCAGGAAAGCACCGCATTGAAGGAACTATTGCGATCACAGTCTTGGACCCGACTTAGTTGCATGTGCTGGCAATGCAACTTTTCTACTGGAGATCTTTGCGAACATCGCGTTCACGCTGTGCATGTTCATTAGTGTCTGAGTTGTAATTCCACAACGCTGGAGTCAGAACAGCTGCTATCCCCACGCCAAGCACGCACAGCAAGCCCCCGCTGGCAAATGAGAACCGCAACGATGTAAGCGAAGCAACCGTTGAACTTCGGACCTGCCCAAGTAGCGGTCCAACTGAATAACTCAGCATCTCAATACCTGCCATGCGCCCTCGAACCTCATCGGGAATTGTCTGATTCCACACCAGCCCACGGAAAATCCCGCTGACAATGTCTGCAGCGCCCGCAAACATCAAGAAGACTAAAACCCACCAGATATTGGGTGCCACTCCTACAAGAGCGATACAGCCACCCCACAGTGCAGCTGCAATCACAACGAAGCGGCCATGCCTTTTCATCTTTGAGGTCCATCCGCTGGTGAGCGTCACAATCAGCGCGCCAACAGCTGTTGCCGCGTATAGCAAGCCCAAGGCCCACGGGGCATCAAACTCTTGTGCCAAGAACGGATATAGGGCGATTGGAAAGGCGAAGATCATGGCGATGAGATCGACAATGTATGTGCCCAAAAGATCCTTGCGACTTAACGCATATTTCATACCTTCAAGAATGTGCGACACCCCTGCACGCTCTGTGGTTTCTCGAATCGGTTCAAGGCTACGTAACCTAAACAAGAAGAATGCTGAAACTACATAGGAAACTAGGTCCACTCCATAGGCAAGACCAACGCCGCCGAACGCGATAATCAATCCGCCTGCCGCAGGTCCAACGATCGAACCTACGTTGTAACGCACCATTCTCAAAGCGCCTGCCGCCGCGAGCTCATCGTGTTTCACGACTCTTGGCATGATCGCATTCAGCGAAGGACTCTGAAGCCCACTTTCAGCCGCCAACAGGAACGCAATGACATAGATCAACCACAGTTGAGGCGAAGGGATCATCGCATTGAGAAACAGGATCCCTAACAGCACTATCGCTGCGACTTCGGTAACTAAGACGATACGACGACGATCCAAGGTGTCAGCAAGCGCTCCCCCATAGAGTCCAAACAAGATAAGTGGCACGAGTTCAACGAGACCCACGGCGCCTACCGCAACAAACGAGCCCGTGAGGTGCGCGACCTGAAAAGGGATCGCAACGTAGGTGATCATTGATCCCAAGTAGGTGATCATCCCACTGGTGAACAGGTTGCGGAAATCCTTGGAGGTCCGAAGCGGGGTGATGTCGATGCTCCACTTGGCCATTGGGGCAGTCTGCCGTATTCGTTCAATCAGCGCGCCTTCTGGTGAGCAAAGTGTGAAGCGGTGGGAGCCTTGGGCACCCACCGCTTCACTCATATTTCTATTCGTGTTAGCTGACGACAGCCATCGTCGTGGTGTTGACCAACTTGCCGCAGGTAGGAGCCTTATCAGGAACTGGAACGCCGTTCTTGACCTGGATGTACCAACTGCAATTATTTGGAGTTCCCATCGGGGTGACACCTGGCTGGAATGAAACCTTCTGAGGAATCAAGCCGTGAGCATCAAATGAGGTGACCTTACGAAGGTTGTCAACGAAGGACGCTCTCGTGAGGCACTTGCCCGCTCGCTTTAAGCCTTCAATCATCAGATCAGTTGCTGCATAAGCCACTGGCGGAGTTGCTGAGTAAGGATTCAGTCCGGCTGCCTTCATGCCGTTAACGAAGGTACGCATTGCTGGGTGACCTGGAACACCAACAGGAATAGTGCCGTAGGTCGTACCAATCATCCCCTCAAGCGGGCCTGCTGCTTTAGCAATAATTGCGGGGTCAATAACCCCCGCACCAACAACGCCCTTGAGCGATACACCTTGCTGCGCTAATGCTTGGGAAATCGATACCACTCCGTCGACATACATCGACATGTAAGCGGCATCCGCACCTGACTGCTTTACTCGAAGTGCCGTTGAGGTTGCATCATGCGCGCCCTGTGGCTCATCAACAATCAACAGCGATTGAGTCATCGCGTTAATTACTTGGTTGGCTTTTGATGTATTGATCATGCCAGCAGCAGCGCTAGGACTGTTGTGAGCGATGAGTGCGATCTTCGTTGCCCCTGTTGCCTTGAGACGTTCAAAAACAGCAGTCGCAATAACACCAGGCGACGGAGGGCCCGTGACTGAGAAAGTGTTTCTGTCCGTTGACATCGCCAACACGTTGAAGCCAGTAACCGGAAGGTTGGCTGCTTTAAAGGTTGGGAAAGCCGCATCGTTCGCGGATGTCATAACGATGCCGAACACGTGATCGTTCGTCATTGCCTTATTTGCAACGGTCACTTGAGTTGCTGCACTGGCCTGATCGTCATAGCCGATCATTTGAATCTTACGGCCGAAGATTCCACCCTTTGCATTTTCCTGAGCAATACGCAATTTTGCCGCTTCTTCACCGCCTGCAAAGTTTGCAGCAGCTGGGCCAGTTTTAGGTGAGAAGAAACCGAGAGTAATGCTGGTTGGCGTGACGCCTTCCTCTGCGGGACAGTTCACGGGAGCAGGCGAAACTTTCGGAGCCGGTTTTGGAGCAGCGCTCGCCACTGTCGTGCCAAGGGCGAGCATGACTGAAATACCAAGACCACCAACGAGCGCTGATTTCCTAGCGCTCCCCTGTGTACGTTGAATCATCTTGAACCTCTTTCCTTAGAGTCCTTCGAATCAAGGGTGATTCATCGCCATCGGAGCGTGGACTCGGCGTGACTCTAAGTTGAAATTCTGTGACCTGTAGCACATATCCGAAATGATCCGGTTCCATGGTGTTTGAAACGTCCGTTATAAGTAAAAGGCCCCGATTCTAAAAGAATCGGGGCCTTACGCGTGGCAGCTGGAGGATTCGAACCTTCGAAGGCGTAAGCCGGCGGATTTACAGTCCGCTCCCATTGGCCGCTCGGGCAAGCTGCCTAGCTTTGCTCCCCTTACGGGCAGCGCAGGAAACAATACACGAGCGCCGCTTTGCCCCGTACCTGGCAGGAGTTCCTCCCTGTTTCGGCACAATAGGGCCATTAAGGAGGATTCATGGCTGACAGCAGTTTCGACATCGTGTCCAAGGTAGATCGGCAAGAAGCCGATAATGCCCTGAACCAAACCGCTAAAGAGTTGGCACAGCGCTTCGACTTCAAAAACACCGACACCACGATCGAGTGGAAAGGTGAGCTCGGAGTCGAAATCACATCCGGCACTGAAGAGCGGGCCAAAGCAGCTCTCGATGTCTTTAAAGAAAAGATCATCAAGCGCGGCATGAGCCTGAAAAGTTTTGAAGCTCAAGACCCACGAGCCTCAGGCAAGGAATACAAAATCAGCGGAGAGTTCAAGGCTGGCATCAGCCCCGAGCAAGCAAAAAAGCTCGGCAAACTCATTCGTGATGAGGGGCCCAAGGGTGCCAAAGCTCAGGTGATCGGTGATGAACTACGCATCTCAAGTAAAAGCCGAGATGACTTGCAAGAAGTGCAAGAGCTCGTACGCACCGCTGAACTTGATTTCGCAACTCAGTTCGTGAATTACCGCTAAAACAATTAGTCGCGTCCGCGAAGTACAAGATCAGCACTATCGCTGATGAGACCTTCACGCTGATGCGCTGCGAGGCCACCAAGGTCGCTCCATTGCAGCGCATCAGTTGGACAGACGTCTATACACAAGCCGCAGAACATGCACAAAGCAAAGTCAATGTTGAAAGCGTCAAGTATATGAACGGTCTTTGGCCTGCGACCCTGTGAAACTTGTTCCGTATGACGATCGATTTCCATACATTGACTTGGACACTCACGCACACAAATCAAACACGCAGTGCAATCATTTTCAAGTAAGCCAATAGACCGGCGGACACTCATAATGTCACTGACTTTCGCATCGGCGCATCATGAGTAATTGTTCGATGTAACAGTGGGCGTGAATCTGCAAGGCCTATGAAAGTGACGCCAAACATTTCCTGGGATTCGCGCTCATACCAACAGGCACCGGGATACGTCGCAGAAAGTGAACTGACTTTTTCAGTCACATTCGTGACAACGAGCGCAGACTCACCCGATTCAATGTTTACGACTCTGGCAACGACATCCAAGCTCTGGACTCGATCGATGACGGTAAGAAAGTCAAACCACGTCATTGACTCTGCAGCAAGGTTTTCAAAATATTGCAGCCAATTATCTGACTCGATACGCGTTGGGGCTTGCGTCATGACTGAGTCACAAGAAGTCGGATACTTTCGACAATAGATTCTGGGCTTGGTGGGCAGCCCGCGATGAATCCACTGACTGGGATGAACTCCGTCATTGCATTGAGCACTGTGGGTGCGTCCCAATATGGGCCGCCCGAACTCGCGCAAGCACCTACCGCGAATGCCAGTTTTGGCTCTGACAGTGCCTGCCACTGGGCGGTGACCAAAGGGGCCAGCAGGTGAGTGACCGTACCCGAGATGAGCATGACATCTATTCGGCTCGGCTCATGGTGGGCAGCGTCGGGTTCAAGCAACCCACGAGTAACGGCCGAACCTACTTCCAGTGCGCAGCAGGCAAGCTCACTCACATGTACTCGAATTTCTGGATCACTCGAGACGCGATAAGCGACCGAACTTGAACCCATAAGCATCTACTCAGCGTACCTAGGATTCTTCCGACTCCCAACAGGAGCCGACCTCAATCTCCTGCTTTCTGTGATCAAGCCGGTCTCGCGGTGCCTTTAGATAGCCCTGCAACATGACAAAGTAAATAGACTGCGAACTATGCCAAGATCCCAAAGAGCGATTGGAACAGCTCTAGGGGCAAGCGCATATCTACTTTGGGCACTCTTCCCTTTTTACTTTCGAGCGATCGACGAAGTTCCGCTCATCGAAATTATCGCCAATCGAATTATTTGGTCATGCGTCTTTCTTTGCATCGTGATCACCGTTACTCGACGCTGGCATGTGATTCGTGCGGCATTCAAAGACCCCCGCAGTCTTGGCCTGCTGGCAATTGCCGCGCTTTTCTTAGCCGCAAATTGGAGCGCATACGTCTACTCCATCGTGACCAAGAATGCACTTGCTTCTTCGTTGGGCTATTTCATCACGCCCTTGATGGTGGTAGCTCTTGGCGTTTTCCTCCTCAAGGAACAACTACGGCGACCGCAGTGGATCGCAGTTGCAATCGCCGCCATCGCGGTTGTTGTCATCACTGTGAGTTACGGAACTCTGCCCTGGATTGCTCTGGTCTTAGCATTTTCTTGGTCAACCTACGGATACATCAAGAAATACTTGAACTATCCCGCAGTTGAAAGTGTGGCCATCGAGGCCGGTGTGTTGCTTCCTATCGCCATCATCATTGTTGTGGTCATGGGCTTGAACGGCACTGCATCACTGTTCACTGGCGGAATAGATCTCTTCGGGCTCCTGATGCTTGCTGGCCCTGTCACAGCAGTTCCGCTCATGCTCTTCGCTGCCTCAGCAACCCGAGTGCCCTTAACCGTGTTAGGGGTGTTGGAATACATCACGCCTATTGGACTTTTCGTGATCGGAATAGAATTTTTCCACGAGTCCATGTCGCCTGGACGCTGGGTGGGTTTCTTTTTGATCTGGATCGCACTGGTGGTATTCACCATTGACGAAATTCGTCATCCACATCAACCTGAGGTAGGCGATGAGTTCTTAATACCCGAACAGTGACTCAGCCAGTACGAGAAACCACGTAATCGCAGAGCATTTCCAGCGCTTCCCGCGCTGGAACATCTGGCAAATCAACCAACGATTTACGAGCCTCATCAGCCCATCGATGCGCTTCCAGCCGCGCCTGATCAATCGCAACGTGACTGCGCAGCAGGCTCAGAGCTTCACGGTGCTCGACATCATCTGGAAGTGGCTTTGACAGCAATGACTTCAACCGAATATCGGCAGGATCAGTACTAGACATGGCAATTAATCCTGCGAGTGTGGGAATGCCTTCGCGTAAATCTGTGCCCGGAGTTTTCCCGGATTGCTCGGACTCTGAAGTGATATCCACGAGGTCATCAGCTAACTGGAATGCCACCCCGATACATTCACCAAACTTGGTGAGCACTTGCGTGGTCTTCGCATCGGCGCCTGAAAGCATGGCACCAAAACGGCCAGACGTTGCAATCAGTGAACCGGTTTTATCAGCTAGAACCTCGATATGGTGCTGAACTGGATCCGCGCCTGCCATCGGCCCGACAGTCTCGCGAATCTGACCGATACACAACCGCTCAAAGGTTTGCGCCTGAATGCGTACAGCCTCTGGACCTAGGTCAGCCAAAATATCTGACGCGCGTGCAAACAAAAAGTCGCCCGTCAAAATCGCGATCGAGTTATCCCAACGCGCGTTGGCCGAAGCCGCCCCACGTCGCATCTTGGCTTCATCCATCACATCATCATGAAACAGCGTTGCCACATGTGTTAATTCAACAACCACTGCCGCATCGATAACAGCCTTACACGTGGGATCACCGAACTGCGCAGCCAACAAAGTAAGCAACGGGCGAAAGCGTTTGCCCCCCGCATCTACCAGGTGGGCAGAGGTTTCTGTGACAAACGGATAGTCACTTTGAATCGCTTGGTGCAGGGCAACTTCAACCTGGGCCATGGCAGCTGTTAACGAGGCCTCAAGGGCAGGATCGCTCGAAAGCGATCCGAGCGGCTGGGGACTCATAGGTACACGGTACTAGCGTACGAAAACGCCGGCGTTGAGGATCAGGTCTAGGAGCGGCTGAGGGAAAATTCCCAGCAAGACTGTGACCGTTGCACCTGCAGCAAGAGCGATCGTGGTGAACACCGATGGGATTTCAACTGTGGCGGTCGCTTCAGTTGGTTCTGAGAAGAACATGAGCACCACAACACGCATATAGAAGAAGGCTGCGACGAGCGACGCCACGACTGCGATGATGACCAGCCAGTTATCTCCAGCCGACATCGCTGCCGTGAAGACACTGAACTTGCCGATGAAACCGCTGGTGAGTGGAATGCCAGCTAACGCAAGCATAAAGATCGCAAACAACGAAGCGATAAACGGCGAGGTTCGCCCGAGTCCTGCCCACTTGGAAAGATGGGTTGCTTCACCGTTCTTATCGCGCACCATCGAGATGATTGCAAAGACGCCAATCGTGGTGAAGGAATAAGCGATCACGTAGAAGATTGAACCGGCAAGGCCCGCAGGACTCGCAGCAATGACACCAACGAGTATGAAACCAGCCTGAGCAATCGAGGAATATGCAATCATCCGCTTAATGTCAGTTTGAGTGAGCGCCAGAATTGCGCCGACCAGCATCGTCAATGCGGCAATAACCCAGAGCATCGGTGACCAGTCCCAACGCAAGCCACCAAGTGCTACGTAGAGCAGACGCAGGAGCGCGCCAAAGGCAGCGACTTTGACTGCTGCAGCCATAAAGCCAGTGACAGGAGTTGGTGCACCTTGGTACACATCGGGAACCCACTGGTGGAAGGGAACAGCACCAATTTTGAAGAGCAGGCCAGCAACAACCAAAGCAATGGCAACCAGGACGAGCCCGGTTTCGCCTGTCTTTGCACTCAATGCAGTTGCAATCTCGGGGAATGAGATCGAACCGCTGAAACCATAAAGAAGTGCGGCGCCATACAGAAAGAATGCAGAAGAGAACGCACCAAGCACGAAGTACTTGAGCGCCGCTTCTTGTGACAATAAGCGACGGCGGCGAGCCATGCCAGCCAGCAGATACAGCGGCAATGACATCACTTCAAGAGCAACGAACATCATCAGCAAGTCGTTAGCCACCGGGAACAACATCATGCCGCCTACGGCGAACAGGAAGAAGGCCCAGATTTCCGTCTGGAAATATCCACGAGCAGTGAACTGACGTTCGTCTTCTGATCCCGGAAGTGAGGAAGCGCGAGCAGCGAACGCATCTCCGTTGGGATCTAAGCCTCGCTCTGCCATCAACAACGCGCCAAGAATGGCAATAACGACAACTGTGCCCTGCAGGATCAAGCCCGGGCCATCGATCGCTAGTGCACCTACGCCGGCAGTACCCCTGGAACCCTGCAAGTTGATCACTGCGATCAGCGCTGCGATAAGCGAAAGAAAGACCAAGGTCAACTGAGCGGGACGTCGCGCACTGCGAGGTAGGAATGCTTCAAAGAGCACGGAGACAACTCCGGCGCCAAGCACGATAAGAACCGGCGCCAACAATGTGTAATCAAGGGTTGGCATCACCCATGGAGTTGCCTCCACCGTGCGAACTACTGCTGCTACGGCGTTCACTGCTGGGCTCCTTCGGAGGTTGTACTAGAAAGTCCAACAGTCGGTTCAGGGTTGGTCGCCCCGATCACTGTCATGACCGTGTCGACGGCTGGATTCACCACATTGAGCACAGGGGCTGGGTACAGACCCAAGAAAATAGTCAGAAGCACGATTGGCACGAGTACAGTGATTTCACGACCGTTGAGATCCTTGACGCCTTCAAGTCCGTTACCAACAGGTCCGGTCATGGACTTTTGGTAAACGCGAAGAACGTAGGCGGCTGTGATCACGATGCCCAAAGTGGCGAGGCCACCCACCCACATATAGCGCTGGAATGTACCAAGCAACACCATGAATTCGCCGACAAAGGAAACTAAGCCAGGCAATGCAAGCGAAGACAAAGCCGCGAATAAGAAGAACCCAGCGAGCACTGGAGCTGGCTTATTCACTCCTGAGTAATCAGAGAGCAAACTTGAACCGTTGCGGCGTTGCATCAGGAACCCTGCAGTGAGGAAGAGCGCCGCGGTTGAAAGACCGTGAGCAACCATGTACACCGTTGAACCACTTATTCCAATGCTGGTGAATACGAAGATTCCCAGAATGATGAAACCAAAGTGCGACATCGAGGAGTAAGCAAAGAGCCGCTTCAAATCATTTTGACCCAGAGCAACGAAGGCGCCGTAGAAGATTCCGATGACTGCTAACGCGATGATTATTGGAGCGTAGAAATCGCTGGCCGAAGGGAAGATCGGCAGGCAGTAACGCAGCATGCCGAAGGTGCCGACCTTATCGAGCACACCAATCAGCAACACTGCCGTTCCTGGTTTTGATGCACCAGCTGCATCTGGCAGCCAGGTATGGAACGGCCAGAGAGGCGCTTTAATCGCAAAAGCGAAGAAGAAGCCTAGGAAGAGGAACTTCTGCGTAGTTGGGTCAATGTTTAGCCCAACAAGTGCGAACCAGTTGAAGGTTCCCTTGCCCAAGATCTGCGCTGACGCGACAAACAAGCCGATCATCGCGGCCAGCATGAATAATCCGCCGACCAGACTGTAAATCAAGAACTTCATCGCGGCATACGAACGCTGAACGCCACCGTAGCGACCGATCATGAAATACACCGGAATCAACATTGCTTCGAAGAAGACGTAAAACAGGAACACGTCGGTGGCCGCAAAGACACCGATCATGAGTGTTTCCAGAGCCAAGATCAGTGCGAAGTAGCCCTTAACGCTGCCAACACTTTCAGTGTTTGGCTCTTCAACATCGTTCCAGCCAGCCAAAATTGTGATGGGTACCAATACCGCTGAAAGTGCGATGAGTACCAAGCCAATGCCATCAACTCCAAGTGAGTAGGTGACACCGAATGCTGGGATCCAGTCATGGAACTCTACGAACTGGAATGGAGCGCTTGTTGATCCGTCAAATTGCAGAGCTATAACAACGACTAGAGCCAGAACAGCTAGTGAGATCGCAAATGCCAACTGCTTGGCTAGTGCAGGCTTTGACTTTGGCAGCAACGCAACAACGATGCTTCCTACCAGCGGGACCAGACCAAGGACGGTCAGCCAGGGAAAGGAATTCACGAGAGCCTCACCAATACGAGTGCCAAGACAACCAAGACGGCGCCACCCACCATCGAGAGTGCGTAGGAGCGGATGAAGCCAGTTTGATAGCGACGCAGGCGTCCGGACAGGCCACCAAAGAAGGCGGCGCTGCCGTTGACAAGTCCATCAATCCAAGATCCGTCAAACCAAACTAAGAACCGAGAAACCCAGAATGACGGTTGTACGACCAAGGTGTCGTTGACGACATCGCCGTAGAGATCTTGACGGGCAGCCCGCGTGAGCCATGAACCCCGAGGAGCGTTGGTTGGAACTTCTCGACGTGCGTACTGAATCCAGCCATAGGCCGCACCAGCAAGTACGAGCACCAAAGTGATTGCTATGAGTAGGGCTTCAGGAATTGCAATCTCTTCCTTCTTGAAACCAACAACTGGTTCAAGCCAGGTTTCGATATTTCCCCAGAAGAGCAGTCCCATACCTAAGAAGGTTGAACCGATCGCCAAAATAATTAATGGAATCGTCATGACCTTTGGTGATTCATGCGGGTGAACATCGTCTTCCCAGCGGGCCTTGCCGTAGAAGGTCATCGCTGCCATTCGTGTCATGTAGAAGCCCGTGATTGCCGCAGCAATGATCGTGAGAACTCCGACAAGAGTGTTGCTTTCGAAGGCGGCATGAATGATCGAATCTTTAGACCAGAAGCCCGAAAATGGTGGGATACCCATGATCGACAGCGTGCCGATGATGAACGTTGCGTAGGTGACAAACATTGCCGTTCGCAGCGCACCATAGCGGCGCATGTTGACGTTGTCGTTCATGCCATGCATCACCGAGCCAGCGCCCAAGAAAAGCCCTGCTTTGAAAACACCATGTGTGAGCAAGTGGAAAATCGCAAAGACGTAGCCGATTGGCCCAAGCCCCGCGGCCAACACCATGTAGCCAATCTGGCTCATAGTTGAACCCGCAAGAGACTTTTTGATGTCGTCTTTTGCCGAACCAATAACAGCACCCATAAACATGGTGATCACACCGACGATCACCACTGCCGTTGCGGCCGTCGTCGCAATATCAAAGATCGCATGACTACGTGCGATCAAATACACGCCAGCTGTAACCATCGTGGCCGCATGGATAAGTGCTGAGACCGGCGTTGGACCTTCCATCGCATCAAGTAGCCACGCTTGCAGTGGGAACTGCGCCGACTTACCACATGCAGCAAGCAGGAGCAGCAACCCAATAGCTGTGAGAGTGCCTTCACTAGCTTGCCCCGCTGATCCAAAGACTTCTTGGAAGCCAACCGAACCAAAAGTTACGAACATAACCATGATTGCCAGGCTCAAGCCCACGTCACCGACACGGTTAATGATGAAAGCTTTCTTGCCTGCCGCTGCAGCTGACGGCTTGATTTGCCAGAAACTGATGAGCAAATACGAAGCCAGCCCGACGCCTTCCCAGCCCACATAGAGCAGGAGGTAGTTGTTCGCCAGAATGAGTAGCAGCATCGCGGCAACAAAGAGATTGAGATACCCGAAGAACTTACGCTTATCGGGATCGTGGCTCATGTAGCCCAGTGAATAGACATGAATCAGTGTGCCAACGATCGTGATGAGCAGCACGAAAACCATCGATAGTTGGTCAATCTGGAATGCCATATCGACTTTGAAGTTTCCAGCAAACATCCAACTAAATTGGTTTTGGCTAAAGGTGCGCTCTTCCGCACTATTGCCCATCATCGCGATCAACATTGCGATTGCAATCACTGCATCAACGAGCACAGTGAACACGCCGAGATAGGCGCCCCACTTATTTAACTTGCGTCCACCAAGTAGCAGAATTGCCGCGCCCACAAGGGGTAGAGCAATCAAGAGCCACAGCAGCGAGAACACGCCAGTTGCCGGCATAACCTCTTGCACGATGCGTCCTAGTCCTAGTACTTGAGCAGGTTGGGTTCGTCGATGGAAGCTGATCGACGTGATCGGAAGATCT
>CANJCG010000012.1 GCA_947472655.1 Actinomycetota bacterium | reverse complement strand
TTGGAAGTATTTCGTAACGGTCAATTTGGACACCGGCGAAACGAAATTCGCTAAAAACTACAACAAGTTTCTGAAGGCAAAAGCTGAACTCCAGAACTATCTTAAGAATCGTGGCTAAGGCGATGACTCAACAAGCGGCCGTCCTTGGCTCACCCATAAGCCACTCGCTGAGCCCGACCCTTCATCGAGCTGCATACGTCGCGCTTGGGCTCGACTGGGTGTACACCGCCATTGAAGTGCAGGAAGACGAACTCGCAGCGTTCGTGGCGACTCTCGACAGTTCTTGGGTGGGATTGTCACTCACGATGCCGCTCAAGGAAGTGGCCTTCAATGTGGCTACTGAGGTTGACCAAGTTGCAAAAAAAGTCCGATCAATCAACACGCTTCTTCGCACTGACAATGGATGGCTTGGAACGAACACTGACGTGTTTGGCATCGTGCAGGCGCTTTCTGGCGTTCAGATTGGAGATGGCCTAGCAAGCGCAGTGATCCTGGGCGCGGGAGCAACAGCCCGAAGTGCAGTAGCCGCCCTAAGCCAGTTGAACGCGAAGAGTGTGAAAGTTGCAGCGAGGCGACCTGAACAGGTTCAAGACTTGATCGCGTTAGCCGATGAGTTCGGCTTGAATGCACAGAGCTTGAGTTGGGAGCCAGAAGCAGGGGCGTTGGATGCCGAAGTCGTCATCAGCACTCTGCCAGGGGAAGCAGGTTCTGGGTGGGCGCAGATAGCCCATCAGGCCACGGGTGCCCTCTTAGATGCGGCCTATCACCCTTGGCCGACTCCGCTCGCTGCTCATTGGTCAAATACGAGAATTGCTAGTGGTCGCGACATGCTGATTTGGCAGGCGGCTGAGCAAGTCCGATTGATGACGGGTCTGCCCGCCCCCGTCCAAGCAATGCGCGCAAGTCTTCCCGTGTCGTCCGATTGAGGCCGATTCCTAGTTATCTGACAGGATTGACCCCATGGTGCGTTGGTTAACAGCTGGTGAGTCACATGGTCCTGCGCTGGTGGCCATCGTCGAGGGGCTTCCAGCAGGAATCGAAGTCACCTCGGAAGATATTTCGATTGAACTCCAACGTCGACGCCTAGGTGTTGGCCGAGGCGCCCGAATGAAGTTCGAAAAAGATGAAGTCGCCATCATGGGCGGAGTTCGCCATGGCCAGACTCTTGGTGGGCCTATCGCAATTGAAGTTGGCAATACGGAGTGGCCTAAGTGGCAGGTGGTGATGTCACCAGATCCTGTCGATCCCGCTGAATTGGAGAGTCTGGCACGTAACGCGCCGTTGACTCGTCCTCGTCCAGGCCATGCGGACCTCGTCGGAATGCAGAAATATGGCTTCACTGATGCGCGGCCAATCTTGGAGCGCGCTAGCGCACGAGAGACCGCCGCCCGCGTTGCTCTCGGTGCTGTCGCGAAGGCCTTCCTTCGTCAGGTGTGCGGCACTGAAGTTTTTTCCCATGTCGTGCGTATTGGTTCTGCCGCATCGCCCGAAGGAAGCGTTCCGGCTTACTCCGACTTACAAGCGATTGACGATGACCCAGCGCGTTGCTTTGATCCGATCGCAGCGAAAGCAATGGAAGAAGAAGTAACAGCAGCGCATCGCGAGGGCGACACTCTCGGTGGAATTGTCGAGGTTCTTGCAACCAACTTGCCACCAGGTCTCGGAAGTCACGTGCATTGGGATCGTCGATTAGACGCTCGTCTGGCTGGTGCGCTGATGGGCATTCAGGCAATCAAGGGTGTGGAAGTGGGTGATGGCTTCGGGCTTGCAGCCGTTCGTGGCAGCGATGCTCAAGACGAAATCGTCAATAGCGACCATGGGTTGATGCGCACGTCCGGGAAATCAGGCGGCACTGAAGGTGGCATGTCGACAGGGGAGACCTTGCGAGTGCGCGCGGCGATGAAACCGATCTCAACTATTCCTCGCGCCCTGCGCACAGTAGATATCGCCACGGGCGAGCCAGCTCAAGCAATCAACCAGCGTTCTGATGTGTGCGCAGTACCAGCGGCTGGTGTTGTTGCCGAGGCGATGGTCGCACTCGTTCTAGCTGATGCAATCACTGAAAAGTTTGGTGGCGACAGCGTTGCAGAAACTCAGCGAAACGTGCGCGCATACCTGGAGACTTTGAGCGTCCGATGACTCCCGTTGCAGTGCTCGTTGGGGCGCCAGGGGCGGGTAAGTCAACGGCAGGAAAGCGTCTCGCTACTGCTCTTGGTGTTGCATTCGCTGACTCAGATCACCTCGTTGAAGACGAAGCAGGCCTCTCAGTTTCCGACATTTTTGTAACTCAAGGCGAACCAGCCTTTCGTGCCTTAGAAGAGTCTGTTATTCAAAGGGCCCTTGCGGAACACGATGGCGTCTTGGCTCTGGGCGGCGGCGCGATAATGAATGCCAATACTCGCGACCGCCTCAAGGGAGTACCAGTGATTTGGCTCGACGTGGACCTGGGTCAAGCCGCAAAACGCGTTGGAATGAATCAGGCACGGCCTCTACTTCTCGGCGATATCAGGGCAAACATGAATCGCCTCATGAAAGAGAGAACTCCGATTTACCAGGAAGTCAGCACGATCGTTATCAATACCAACGGCTTGAAAGTCCGTGAAGTAGTCGACGAAATTGTCAAGCAGTTAGATACCGGAGTAACTCATGCCTGACCAAGTCATCCAGGTATCCGCTGAGCTCAACTATGAAGTCGTTATCGGCCGTGGGCTGATGGGTCGATTGCCTTTATTGATCTCTGGAGCAACGCGGGTGGCGATCATTCATGCGCCAACGTTGCAGGCGCAAGCGCAAGCACTGTCGCAATCCCTAAACGACCAGAACTTTGAAGTGACACTTATTGCGCTTCCCGATGCAGAAGCAGCGAAGTCGGCATCAGTCGTTGAGACTTGCTGGACCGTACTCGGTGTGCAAGGTTTCACTCGAAGTGATGTTGTTGTTGGGCTAGGTGGTGGCGCAACAACGGATCTTGCAGGTTTCGTAGCGTCAACCTGGCTTCGAGGGATCAAGGTCATTCAGGTACCAACAACGCTGCTGGCAATGGTTGACGCGGGGGTTGGCGGAAAAACTGGAATAAACACCGACGCTGGCAAAAACTTGGTGGGCGCTTTCCATAGTCCAAGTGGGGTGTTGTGTGATCTCGAGTTTTTGACTTCACTGAACAACGAAGATCTTGTCGCGGGCATGGCAGAAGTTGTGAAAGTCGGTTTCACGTCGGATCCTGAAATCTTGAAAATCATTCAGTCGGATGTGAGTGGGGCGATTGATCCAACTGGCGCGGTCATCCAAGAGCTGGTTAGACGCGCAGTGCAGGTCAAGGCTGATGTAGTCAGCGCAGACTTTAAAGAATCTCGTAACGGCCAGGCGCTGGGCCGTGAGGTGTTGAACTACGGCCACACGTTTGGCCATGCGGTGGAGCGCGAAGAGAATTATCGATGGCGCCACGGTGCCGCCATTAGCGTTGGCATGTGCTTTGTTGCTGAACTCGCCCGCCAAAGCGGTCGACTGAGTGACCAAGATGCAGATCTACATTTTTCTATTCTTGAAGGTCTCGGATTGCCTACAACGTATGCATCTGGACACTGGGAAGATCTTTTCGAGGCAATGCATATGGACAAAAAAGCGCGAGGCTCAGTGATCCGCTTCGTGGTTCTGGAGGGCATTGGGCGTCCGGTGGCCTGGGATGGACCTGATCCAGCGCTGCTCGCCGCGGCATATGACGCCATTTCGCGTCACCAATAAGTCCGGTTCGGCCGTTAGGGTAGGCGCATGTCCTCCATCGTCCTTGTGCTCAATGGGCCAAACCTGAATCGCCTTGGGACCCGCGAGCCTGAAATCTATGGTTCGACTACGTTTGCTGAACTTACTGATCTGTGTGTGGCTTACGCCCAAGCCAATGGACTGCAAGCCGATATCCGTCAGACCAACGATGAAGCTGAGTTGATTGGCTGGCTGCACGAAGCAGCTGACCAGAACCTACCCGTCGTGCTTAATCCAGCTGCATTCACGCATTACTCATATGCGGTGCGCGATGCCTGCGCCATGCTCACGGCTCCGCTTATTGAGGTACACCTCTCAAATCCGGCTTCACGCGAGGAATTTCGCCATAACTCAGTGATTTCTGGGGTAGCAACCGGAACCATTGCGGGTTTCGGTGTTGATTCCTACCGGATGGCCATTGAGCAGATCGCTCGCATAACCGGGTAACATTGGGTTTTCCCATTTATGAACGTACGACCCTGGAGTGATTCGCGTGGCAACTTCCAATGATCTAAAGAATGGTCTTGTCCTAAATCTTGATGGACAGCTGTGGACCGTCGTTGAATTCCAGCACGTGAAACCCGGCAAGGGTGGAGCATTCGTGCGCTCAAAGCTCAAGAATATTCTTTCAGGCAAAGTTGTTGACAAGACCTTCAATGCGGGTGTGAAAGTTGAGATCGAGCAAGTCGATAAACGCGACATGCAGTATTTGTACCGCGATGGCGACGACTGGGTATTCATGGATTCTACGAATTATGAGCAATACCAGATTCCTGACGCTGTCGTTGGGGATTCATCTAGGTATCTTCTTGAAAACCAGACAGCGAACGTTTCGGTCCACAATGGCAGTGCAATTGTTATTGAGTTGCCGGCAAACGTTGAACTTATGATTACCTACACCGAGCCTGGAGTTCAGGGCGATCGTTCAACGGGTGGTTCTAAGCCAGCAACACTTGAGACAGGCGCAGTCATTCAGGTTCCGCTATTCATTGAAAACGACACCAAGATCAAGGTCGACACTCGCGACGGTTCTTACTTGGGACGCGTGAACGACTAGTGGCTGCGCGCAGCAAGGCCCGCAAGCGTGCATTAGATATTTTGTATGAATCCGATCTTCGGGGATCAAGTGCAGTGGCTGTTCTTGAAACTCAAATTGGACGCCGTGCCGCGGATAAAGAGCCGGAACTCAATGCTTATGTCAGAACCTTGATCGAAGGTGTCACGGCTAACCAGGAACAGATCGATGAGATTCTCAGCACTTACTCAATGGGGTGGACGCTTGATCGAATGCCTGCGGTCGACAAAGCCGTGCTGCGTATTGGCGCCTACGAAATAATCTGGGGCGAAGACATCCCAGATGCCGTGGCCATCAGCGAAGCGGTAGCTCTGGTAACCGACCTCTCAACTGATGAATCTTCATCATTTGTTAACGGTCTGCTCGGGAGGATCGCCGAAATTAAGCCAAATCTTGGAATTTCGTCCGTAAGTTAGAAAAGTTTGACTTTGTAGAATTTCCGGCGAACAAACTAATTTCCGGTTCCTCTATCTCGGGAAATCAAGTGATAACCCTGTATTACCGTCCTGAGAGTATTAGTCTTGCAGTGCAAATGTTTTGTTTTCTAATCGAATGAAAATTTCAAAAGAAAAGAGTTTATAATGGCCCCCAAGGCACTTGTAACCGGCGGAAGCCGTGGAATTGGAAAAGCAATCGCTTTAGCACTCGCAGATGCTGGTTTCGATGTGGCAGTAGCGGCTCGCACCCTTCGTGCAACAGATCCAACCTCTGAGCACAGTCAAACCATTCATAAGGTTGACACTCGCCCCTTGCCTGGTTCAGTTGAAGAGACTTGTACGCTCATTGAAGAGCGCGGACAGAAATCATTGGCTATCAAGATGGACCTCACTGATTTAGAGTCCGTTGTTGCTGGTTGCGATCAGCTGCTTGCTGCCTGGGGTGGCGTTGACCTCGTGGTTAATAATGGTCGACATATTGGTCCAGGACTTATGGACTCGATTCTGGATACTCCAATTGAGCAGTACCCACTCTTCGTGATGGCTCATGGTGTTGCACCAATTCGCATTGCCCAAAAGTTGCTTCCACCAATGTTGGCTAAGGGTGAAGGCACATTCGTGACTATTTCATCTGGGGCTGGTTATGAGTTCTACCCTGAAGGCGCAAACCCAGGTCTTGGCTACCGTATTGGTAAGGCATCTGGACATACTCTTGTTGGTTCGATTCAAGCGGAGCACCGCGATCAAGGGATTAAGGCGTACAACGTCAACCCTGGATTTGTACTGACCGAGCGCAACTCTCTCGATGTTGAAGAATTTGGTTTCGATCCAGCTTGGGCTGGCCCTCCAGGAGCTGTTGGCGCAGCCGTGGCTTGGTTGGTCACAGCACCAGAAGCCGTAGAAATGCAACGTCAAAATATTGATGCCCAGCCACTGGCACTTGAGAAGAATCTCTACCCAGATTGGCGTCCAAAGGCGTAATACCAAGAGTCAGTGGGCTGCAACTCGAGAGGGTTGCAGCCCACTTCTGTATTGAGCTAGGTAGCTTCGAGTTTGCTGGGCAGTGTCAAGATGCAAAGCCCTGCACCCAATGAACCAGCAGCAACGAGCAAGAATGGAAATGTGTAACCGCCCGAAAATTGATGGCTAAACCCAATTAGGAATGGTGACACCGACATGCCAATAGCGGTGTACAGGCTCGCGCGAGCAAAAAGGTGTGCGTATCGATCAATTCCAAACAGGGCCAAGATCCATAGCGGAATGAGAACTTGATTGTTGCCCACTGTTAGGCCAATCAGGGCTGCGCCAACGAAGAGTTGCAGAAGACTGTGGCCTGTTGCAATCAAGATTAATGCGGACACTTGCATGACAGACATAGCCATACTGATGGTCTTCAATGACAGGTGCGGAAGCACAATGAAACCGATGATGCGACCAACAACTGCCATGGCGGCTATTGCTGAGACCGCAAGCGAGATGTTTCCGATATTGCGTTCTTGCCCGAGAGTCAACAGATGCGCAATAGCGGCAATTTGCGAAATAATGAGCAGCCCAAAAGCAAGACAGACCATGAGGAATGCGGTGCCCAATGGTCTGTTATTGGCTACAACGGTTTCAGGCTCATGATGTTCAGTGGCATCCGGCTGAAGAGTTGCATCTTGATAATTGTCAAGAGGCGCAGTGGGTTTCGCCAGAATTATGACCGGGATAATCAAGATTACTAAACCAATAGCCATAGCCCAGACTGTTACCAATAAGCCGTGATTCTCGACACTGCTCGTGATAACTGGTGTAAAGATCGCACCACCTACAGAAATACCCGCTGCAGCAACGGCAAGAGGGCGAGCTGGTGCATGTCCAACAAACTTATCCAGCACCATAATTGATCCTGGAACGAGTGAAAAGCCTGCTGAAGCTAAACCGCGTATCAAACTAAGTACCCACAGTTGCCAAGCTTGGGTGACGTAACCCTGAAGTACCAGAGTTACGGCTGACAATAAGACGCTCACAATAATGATTGGCCGGATGCCGTAGCGAGGGATCCATCTAGCTACCGGCACTCCACCTAATCCGGCAGACAGCAGGAAAATAGTTGCCCCAGCGGAAGCTGCTGTGAGTGAAATACCAGTGGTATTGATGTAAGCGCGGTTAAAGACGCCGAGGACATAAAAACCAGTGCCCGAATTCAGGCTCAGCATGAAGAAGGTTGCGCCAACGATGATCCACGCGCCGCGCATAGGCGCAGCAGATCGGCTGACGACGTTCTGCGACATTGAGTTCCCTACTTAACGGCTGAGATGCAAACCACTAGTTTAATGGGATGGCGTTGGTGGATCTCTGGATCGCCCTAATTCATCGAGTGTTCGTTGTCACGAACCCGAAGTATTGGTGTTCAAATTTGTGAGCTGGATCCTGTGCGGTGCGTCTTGTTGTGTGAGGTCTACCACGACGGCAACCGGTTCCCATCCTTGCGCCGATACTGCGATCCGGTACTCGCCTGCCACAGGAATAGCGACGCTAAATAGTCCTTCACCATCGGTTCGCGACCAGTCGACAAGCACGTCGTTATCACCCAACACCTCAACTAGAGCAGCGACAATGAGTTCTCCATTTGCACTGATGACTTGACCGTGGCGCACAATGTCGTGAGTGCGCCCAGATGTCTTGGCCTCATGATCTTGCATGAGCACAACGGGTATATGGAGATTTTGCTCATCAGCGACGACCAGAGCGTCAAAGAGCGAGCTCTTAACTCGAATCGTGAGAGCAGTTCCTGCGGCTGCGAGGGCGAGGAAGCCTCCTAAAATGAAGGCATCCACGAAAGCACTGTCCGCAGGGTAGACATGATTACTGACTTGCATGGTTGATCCTGCAAGTAACGCAGCAACAGCGGCGCTGGATAGTGCTGCGCCTGCTGATCTAGACAAGGTATTGATTCCATTGGCAGCGGCTGTCTGTGTCACCGGTACTGAAGCCATAAGCAGAGTAGGCATAGCGCCGAACGCAATTGCCATTCCCACCGACACGATGATCGAAGCAAGAATGATGACACCGAGCGAGCCACCCAGTGGAATACGCAAGAAGTAACCTGCCGACATCACCAATCCGCCACAGCACAGGGTGATGCGGGCGCCGAATCGACGTGTGATGCGAGCGGATTGAGGTGCGATAATCAGCGAGACCAGTGCCGCAGGAACCATGAGTAAGCCTGCGTGTGTAGCGGTGAGGCCAAAGGCGTAGCCCGTACTTATTGGTAGTTGTAGGAGTTGCAAAGTCGCCAGGCTATTAATGTAGATAGCGGCGCCAACGAGTACAGCGGTGATGTGTGTCATCAGCACTGGACGGTTAAGTGTGGTGCGAATATCGACCAGTGGGTCACGCACTCGTTGTTCCCAAGGTACCCAAAGACAGAAGATCACTGCAGAGATGC
The DNA here is from genome assembly GCA_947472655.1 of Actinomycetota bacterium. Taxonomy (GTDB): domain Bacteria; phylum Actinomycetota; class Actinomycetes; order S36-B12; family S36-B12; genus UBA11398. The sequence goes on along the minus strand of CANJCG010000012.1, from coordinate 11,681 downwards.
CAAAGGCCGTCAAGGTAGGTGAGCTTGACCAGCCCCAAGTGGTGCCTTTCGTGATCGCCAACAGCAGACAGAAAAGTGCACAAGAGAGCAAGAATGCGCCGAAGATATCGAAGGTTCCACCAGTGCGTACTTCTGATTCTTGAATAACAACAATGACAGCGACGATGAGACCCGCTGACATTCCTGCAGAGAGCCAGAACACTGATTGCCAACCGAATGCGCCATACATGACACCGGCCATTGGTAAACCGAATGCACTTCCGATTCCCATAGTGGCACTCAGCAATGCAACAGATGCATTCAGACGTTCCGCGGGGAGGGAGTCTCGCATCATGCTGATACCGATTGCGATCACTGCGCTAGCTGTGCCTTGAAAGACTCTGCCGATGACGAGAGTCCAAAGGTTGGTGCTAAAAACCGCAATCAAAGATCCAAAAAGAACCATTGATAAACTCGTAAGCATCATGCGCTTTTTGCCGTACATATCTGCAAGGCGTGTCAGCGATGGGGTTGCGATAGCGCCAGACAGCAGTGTTGCGGTTACCACCCATGATGTGTCGCTCACGCTGACCCCGAGAATTCCAGGCAAATCTGTGAGCAGAGGAATCAGGATCGATTGCATCACTGAAACTGTTGCTCCGCCGATGCAGAGCACAGCAACGATGACAGAAGGCGGCATCGGAGCCTTGGTTGGGCTTTTTATGGCAGTAGCCACAACCGCCTCCTCATCGCTGGATTCAGTTTGGTGAACGGTGGTTCACTCTAACGAAGTTCGGGTAATCGCATGGAGATTCGTTGAATGCGATTCTGAACGGCACCCGAGCCTCGCTTATTCGCCCATTTTCAACCAAGGCGAAGAGTTGAGGAGTTATGGCGTTCCCGGACCTTGTGCAGCTATCAGCAAGTGGGTAACGTCATGTGAAGTAGAAATGTAGATATGCCCCTTCGTGTGTCTAAACGAGAATGACACTCACCCCCGGGAGTATCGAGTCAAAGATGGGATGGAAGCAATCTTGAGAAGAGTCTTGGTAACTGGGGGATCAAAAGGCTGGGGAGCAGCAATTGTTGAGCGGTTTGCTGCCGAGCCATGCGAGCTATTCATCAATTTTGCACATGATCGACACGCTGCTGAAAGTTTGGCCGCAAAGGTTTCTGCTCTTGGAAATATGGTGCATGTCGTTCAGGCAGACATGGGAACTGAAGAAGGCATTGATCGACTTTTCGCAACGATCCAGAACGTCACCGATGTACTGGATGTTGTTGTCCACAACGCCTTTTATCTCACCAATGCCAATCCGATGAGCACTGATCGCAAAGACTGGCTCAGAGCCATGGAAGTGGGACCTCTGGCACTGATGAATATTGCGCAGGCGGCGAGTCCGATGATGCCAAACAGCACCGGACGCATTGTCGCGACCAGCAGTGTTGCCACCATGCGACTCTTTCATCCAACTCAGGGACTGGGCTACTTCCCAATGGCGGTTGCAAAGGGTGCGCTAGAGGTATCAGTTCGGTACCTCGCCACAGAGTTGGCTCCCCGTGAGATCACGGTCAACGCTGTTGCTGGTGGTTACATCGGCACGCCAAATCTTCTTGAGGCGCCGGAGGCCTTTCTTCAAGCGATCGCACGGAAGACCCCTTATGGCCGAATTCCAAGTGCAGCCGAAATGGCAAACGTTGTATACATGCTCGCTTCCGCCGACGCGGCAGTGACGACAGGTCAGATCATCGTGGCAGACGGTGGTTTCACCTTGGTTTAGTAGCTCATTTCGTCGGGCAGGTCGTCGAGCACGCTCTGAACGCGAGCTCGAACGTCATGGTCGTAGGGGCCGCCTCGATAGACGATGACGTGTATCTGGTCAGCCTCGATGCCTGCGAGCGCAGCGCTGCTCACGTCTTCCAGAGTCATCCCCGAGCCGACGACGATCCCGTTGTTATTCGGCGACGGGTCCAGCGGAGGAAGGACGACATCGGCTGGGTTGGTCTGGCGTGAGCTGGCGCCCATGTCTGTGGGTACGTAGCCGGGGCATAGTACGGTCGCGCTGATCAAGGGTGCATTCGTGCTCAGCTCGACGCGTAGCGACTCGGTGAAACCCACAACCGCCGCCTTGGCAGCCCCATACGGTGTGATATTCGGCGAAGGCCTCAGGCCGGCCATCGACGCTGTGTTCAAGATATGTCCGGGACGGCCCCCGGCGATCATTCGTGGCACGAAAGCCTGTACACCGTGGACGACGCCCATGAACGCTACGTCGAGCAGCCATCGAAACACGGCTGGATCGAGCTCCCATGCAGGGCCCATCGGGCCCATCACACCGGCGTTGTTGCACACCACGTCCACGCGACCGAAGCGATCGATCGTGGCCTGGGCCAGCGCCTCGACGGATTCTGGGTTACGCACATCTGTTGTTACCGCCAGCGTGGCCACCCCATACTCGGCTGCGACCTTTGCCGCGCTGGCCTCGACTTCAGCTGTGCGCAAGTCGGAAAGCACGACTGAAAGGCCGCGGGCTGCAAAAGCCTGGGCCAGCGCCAAGCCGATGCCGCTCGCGGCTCCGGTAACAACTGCGACCTGCCCGCTCGACAGCTTCATCATGCCTCCTGTATCACCGGATAAATCTCCGTGATGCTAACCGACTCATCACATCGATGCGGTAGAACGTATGAACACCCAGGACGGGAGGCCTCGGGCTCGTCGCGAGTGCAGACCTTCTCGAGGTCTGAGGTTTTGTTAATCGTGCAGTGTGGCCTCCTAGTTTTCAACCACAGGTAGGTTCGGTCGCACTAACATGCATAAATGCACTCATTAACAGACGTGCTCATTCCTATGCGCGATGGCATCCGCATTCCAGTCGACATCTATTTACCAGACGGTGACGGGCCATTTCCATCTGTGCTCATTCGCACTCCCTACATCAAGTCAGCACCAGACTTGCAACCGCCGGCGCCGCGTCCTCAGGCGTTGATGTTGAACCCAGAGGGCAGATCGAACGCCGCGATGCTCCGGTTGCTCAATGCTCTGCCGGCGATGAATGTCCTGCCGCTCATCGATGCGGGCTATGCGGTTGTGGTGGGGGACAGTCGCGGAACTGGGTATGCCGAAGGCATTTACGACTACTACAACGTCGATGGCGGCCCCTTTGATGGCTACGACACGATTGAATGGCTCGCGACGCAGGATTGGTCAGACGGCAACATCGGACTGTGGGGTATCTCGGGAAGTGGCGTGCTTGCACTTACGGCCGCAGTAACTGCTCCACCGCATTTGAAGGCAGTGGTGGCCTCGGCTCACGCGGTCGACTTTTATCACGACCAGTGGTTTCCAGGCGGTGTCTATCGTTATGAGGATCGAGTCCGTTGGGCGCTTGTTATGCAAGGTCCAATTGCACCGCTTGATCCTGGTCATCCAAAAGCAGAGAACTACGAATATAAGCGGCAGGTGTTCGCAGCTCGCTATGCTCGTTTTTATGAACGCATGCGTGATGGCGAAAGCATGCTGGATCTTGATTGGGCCACTGCAGGTACGCAGCATGATGAATTTGATGACTACTGGCAGAAATTCGACTTCACCGAACGCCTCGCGTCTATCACTGCACCGACTCTGGCCACGGGGGTCTTTTTTGACCATTTCATTGGTGGCACCACTCGGATGTTCGCCGGCGTAGGTGTGACAAAGCGTTTGGTGTTGGTGCCGGGGATGCTCGATATTGCTGGCGATGTCGGCATCGCGGGCGTGGACGAACTACTTGTTCGTTGGTTTGACCGTTTCTTGAAGGGCATCGACAATCAAGTTGATCAAGAAGCCCCCGTTCGTCTTCATCTGACTGGTTCAGGTGCAGTTGTGGAGTCCCAGTCCTGGCCGCCATCCGAAGCCGAGCCATGGGTGTTGCATTTAGGTGTGAACGCTGAGAATTCTTTCGGCCTGTTAGCTGAGCCAGCTGTAGTCGGATCATTCGAACTTGTGCACGATCCCGCATCACCGAATCCTTCGCCAGTGGATACTGCAGATCAGCGTGCATTCGATTCAGGCGCACTTGTGTTCACTAGTGAGCCGTTGGATGAGCGTGTCGTCGTTGCAGGTGAGCCTTTACTCACGCTCAGCGCCAGCCCGTTGGCTGCGGATATTGACTTAGCCGTTCGGCTCAGCGATGTTCAGCCAGATGGGGCGTCGCAATTGCTGGGCACCGGGCAGTTGCGCGTGCGCGCCGACGCTAATGCTCGCGTCATCGAACTGCGTTTGCAGCCCGTCGCATTCGACGTTGCACCTGGCCACCGGATCAGACTTGCGATTGCTACCAGCGACTTTCCCTTCCTCGCTATTCGTTCCAACGCGTCAACGTTAAATCTCCAATTCGGAACTGGAGTTGAGGTTCTCTCGCTACCAAGACTCCACGCGTAACAGTTGCTGCGGTGCCGTCCGATAGCCGATATGCGCCCGTAACATCATTACTACGTACTTATCTCTTCCCGCAGTGAGTTTTTCATCACCCGCAGCAGCTTTTTTGATGCATCTACATGCTTCACAACCATCATCAATGACGGTCGATGCGATCACCGGTGATACTGACAAGTGTCGATGTGAATTCTTTTGCTTTTGCGACTGTTGTAGCTCGCGATCGCGCGCAGGTGACACCTTTGTTGTCAAATGCGTTGACGGTGCATGGATCGTCTGCTTGACTCACCAGACGAACAACACCCCACGGAGACGATCGTTCGAAAGGTAGGCGCAGTGCATGGATCTGCAACTCAGAGATCGACGGGTATCGGTCTTCGGACCTGATGTAGGAATAGTCGCGGCTTGCCGCCGAGTGCTATTAGCTGAGGGTGCAGTCTTGGCCGAATCGTCGAGTGGGGATTCATATCCCGAAGCCGATGTTGTGATTGCTGTCGGTGGCGTCCGTCCGGGCAGCGATTTGCTGGAGATTTCCGACCCCGACGAGTTGTATGCGGCATGGGACGACGTAACTAACGCGGTTGATGCTTACCGCGCAGCTCTACCTCGCATGCTTGACCAGAAATGGGGCCGATTCATTTGGGTGGGCTCTGCACAAGCAAAATCGGTTGATGCAGAGGCTGATGAGTTAGCGGCCATGGCTTCACTTGGAATGTTGGGTTTACATAAGGTCATCACTGGTGAAGTGGGGTCTAATGCCATCACGGCAAACGCAGTGTTGCGCGGCGGAATCGCAACAGACGAAGACGTGGCCAATGCGGTTACATTTTTGTGTTCAGAAGGTGCGGCTTACCTCAGCGGAATAACTATCACTGTCGACGGCGGCGCCGGATCGGGGATCTTCTAATGGATTATGGAATTTCAGGTCGGGTAGCAATCGTCTCTGGAGGCAGTCGTGGGATTGGTCGGGCCATCGCGACTACCTTTGCGCACGAGGGTGCCAAAGTTGTCATTGCTTCTCGCACATTGTCCAACCTCGAAGAAACCCTTGCTGAACTTGAGGAGATTGCGCCTGGTCGTGTGCATGGCATCGCAGCCAGCATGACCGATCCGGAAAGCGTGGCTCGTGTTGTAGCAGAATCTCGTGATCGCTTTGGTCCAATCAGCATTGCAATCAGCAATGTCATCGGTCATGTGATTGACGCAGCGAAAGAAGGTTCGGGTCCGGGTGCTGGAACCTTCGAGGGAATGGGCACCGAGGCTTATCGTGAAGAGTTCACGCAGTTATTGATTTCATCTTGGGCCTTGGCGCGTGCGTGTGTGCCAGACATGCAGCACCAAGGTTGGGGTCGGATATGCAACATCGGATCTGGTGTTGCTCGCGAGCCGAGCACAAACCTTCCGCACCTACTTCCCAATGTTGTCAGAGCGCCGGTGGCAGGAATGCACCGATTAATGGCCGCACGTCTTGCATCGGATGGCATCACAGTCAACAACATTCTTACCGGCTCGATCCTGACTGAGCGCAATCGCTCCTATTGGGTATGGCTTGCACGTGAGCGCAACATCACCGTTGCAGAGGCAACTCAAGACATGACTGATCGGATTCCGCTCGGTCGTTTCGGAGAGCCATCAGAGATGGCAGCGTTGGTTGCCTTTCTTTGTTCTGATCGCGCACGCATGGTCACTGGACAATCGATCCCGGTTGGTGGCGGCGGTAGCGCGCACCTCTGATTGCGCACGACGTGGGCTTGGCGCTCAGCTAGTAGCCAATTGTTGGTCTATATAGGTGCTACTAAATGACCACTAAGAGGTTATTTGAGTAACTTCAGGGCATTTGCGCTGAGGTGAAGATGACCATCAATGATGACTTGAAGGTGCATTGCACTTGGGCCTGATTGTTGAATATTTTGTAAAAACCTCATGCTTACGCGCGAAAATAGTAAAGTTAAAATTGAGATTGCAGTAGCGAGCGACAGCCGATGAGTGCACTTAGTCGATACAAGGAGGCGATCACCACATGAAATTGAATGACATGATTTTGCTCAGTACGGATGACCACATCATTGAACCGCCTGACATGTTTGAAGGTCACTGGCCGACAAGCCTCAAGGATCAGGCCCCTCGTCTGGTTCGTAATGAAAAAACCGGACTAGAAGAGTGGATATTCCAAAATGTAGCGGTGGGTGCCAGCGGACTAGGTGCGGTGGTGTCTTGGCCGAAGCAGGAGTGGGGTTTTGATCCAGTTGGCTACGCTGAAATGCGTCCTGGTGTCTATAACCTGCACGAGAAAGTACGCGACATGAATGCCAATGGTGTTCTTGCTGCTACGACTTTTCCCACTTTCCCTGGTTTTGCTGGAACTCACTTGGCGTCATTGCCCGACAAGAAGTTGAGCCTGACCGCAATTCGAGCAGTGAACGATTACATCCTTGACGGGATTGCAGGGACGTATCCGGGAAGATTCATGCCGCTATGCATATTGCCGTATTACGACATTGAGGCATCGGTCATTGAGATTCATCGCATCGCTAAGAAGGGCTGCGTCACGGTGAGCATCCCAGAAACCCCTTACGGGTTGGGGTTGCCCGACTTTGCTTCTGGTCATTGGGATCCAATTTTCAGGGCTATCAATGACCATGGCATCGTGGCTAGCTTGCATATTGCTGGCGGGTTCTCGTTGCTTCAGCGTCCAAAGGACACTCGTCCTGATGACATCGTGATCCTTGCTCCGCTTATTTCCACCATCACCGGAACTGACTTGATGCTCAGTGGAGTGCTTCGTCGCTTCCCTGACACCAAGATCGCAATGTCCGAAGGTGGGCTGGCGTGGATTCCTGGATTCCTTGATCGCATGGATCGACACATCACCAATCAGGCTTGGACAGGGCTGGATACTTTGCCACCAGGTTTGTCACCTTCTGATGTTTGGAAGAAGAACTTCCTCGCCTGCTTCATCACTGACAAGTCAGCATTGAAGAATCGCGACCGTATCGGTATCGACACCATCTCGTGGGAATGTGATTACCCTCATTCAGATAGCACTTGGCCCTTCTCACCCGAGTTGCTTCTTGAAGAACTCGAAGCAGCCGATTGCACTGATGAGGAAATTGACAAGATTTCCTGGGAGAACACCGCCAAGTTCTTCAACTGGGATCCCTTCAAGCACACCCCGCGCGAGCAGGCAACAGTTGGTGCGTTGCGGGCGCTATCGAAAGATGTTGACGTCTCGGAAACATCGAAAGCCGAATACCGTCGACGTTACGAAACAGCTGGCGTGTAGCTGCATTTACTGTTATTGCCAGAAATTAGAAAGCGACTTGTCCGGTTCGGTCAGCGCAGGCTGGTTGGACCGGACAGTTTCTTGTAGGCACGAATTACTCAAATCTTGCAATGAAGGATGGCCTGAATGCAGGACAAGCTGCAGTCGATGTCGTTGGCGTCACAGCGCCAGCCGAGTGCACCCAAAGTGAACACGATTCGTATTGCTAAGCCAGTTCCCTCACGGAAACAGGCGTTTAGTGCTAGTGCCCCGAGAGAGATTTGAACTCTCACTGGACCGATTTTGAGTCGGCTCCCTCTGCCGGTTGGGGTACCGGGGCGTTGAGAGAGAACTGTATCGGAAGATTGTGAGTGTGGCTCTAGGGTATCCATGTGTCCACTAACCCCCTGCGCATTCTGGTCGCCGAAGATGAGGCACTCATTCGGATGGATCTTGTAGAGATGCTTGGCGAATTGGGCTATCTCGTTGTGGGCCAGGCCATGAATGGGGAAGTTGCTGTTGACCAGGCCATCGCATTGAATCCGGATGTGGTGTTGATGGATGTAGCAATGCCTGTTCGTGATGGACTCTCGGCAGCTGCCGAGATTATTGATGCTCGAGTTGCACCGGTCGTGATGGTGACTGCTTTTAGCGAGCAAGCCACCGTTGCGCACGCTGCAAGTGCAGGCGCTTTCGGCTTCATTGTGAAACCATTCAATCGATCTGATCTCGCCCCCACTATTGAATTGGCTTTTGCTCGCTGGAACCAGCTTCTCGAACTCGAGCAACACATCGATGGTTTAGAGGCTCGAGTGCGAGCACGAGATGTGGTGGATGAAACTAAGTCTTGGCTGCAGTCTCGCTTTGGCATGACGGAGGCTGAAGCCTTCGGATTGCTTCGCAAAAAAGCCATGGATGGACGGATCACCTTGGCCGAGGCTGCCGCGGCGGTCGTATCTTCAGCGAAGGAATCCGGCGAACCAGTTTCGTAGTTGTTGTTTATTAGCCTCGTCACTGAGACCGAGGCGTCCGCATCGCCCCTAAGATCAAGTCATGTCTGCTGGCCGCCTCATGTTGCTCGATGGTCATTCTTTGGCTTATCGGGCTTTCTTTGCGCTTCCGGTTGACAACTTCTCCACCACGACCGGTCAGCCAACGAACGCGGTCTATGGCTTCACGTCGATGTTGGTAAACGTCATCCGTGACGAAAAGCCAACACATATAGCAGTGGCTTTTGACGTATCACGTAAGACTTTTCGCTCTGAAATGTTCCCGGCGTATAAAGCAAACCGTGAGGCGTCACCTGAAGCTTTCAAAAATCAGGTCCCCCTTATTGAAGAGGTCCTGCGCGCACTAGGTGTGAAGATTTTGAAAGTCGAAGGTTTCGAAGCTGACGACATCATTGCCACGCTTAAAAAGCAGGCCGAGGCAGATCAGTACGAAGTTCTCATCGTCACTGGTGACCGAGATAGTTTCCAACTTGTTGACGAACACACCACCGTGTTGTATCCACGCAAAGGTATGTCTGATTTAGCGCGGATGACACCTGAGGCAGTATTGGAAAAATACAGTCTCACTCCGACCCAGTACCCAGATTTTGCAGCGTTGCGCGGCGACCCAAGCGACAACCTTCCCGGCATTCCTGGTGTGGGCGAAAAGACTGCAACGAAATGGATTGTCGAATACGGCAGCCTGAGCAATCTGATTGACAATTGCGACAAGATCACGGGCAAAGTTGGCGAGTCACTTCGCGCCAATATCTCTGGGGTGATGTTGAACCGTGAATTAACGCAACTGCACAGTGATGTGCCGATGGACTTGCATGTCGATGATTGCAGCCTTGCTGGTTTTGATCGCGCTGAGGTTGATCAATTATTTGACACTCTGCAATTTCGGGCTCTTCGCGATCGAATTTCGGTGCTACAAATTTCAGGTTCTGCAGAAGATATCCAGGTCACCACTGTTCGTGAAGCCATCGAGGCCGAAGTGATCACTGGAGCGAAAGCAGCGGTGTTCCTAGCCGCGCTGTCTGGTCCCGTAGCCATAGCTTTTGCTGGAGATTGGGGCAGCGGCGCTGGAACCCTCGAGAGACTTGCGGTTGCAGGAACGTCTGGTGCGCCGGGCGTCTTTGATCTTAGGGACAAGGCTACTCGCGCAGCTGTTCTGCCTTGGCTTGCAAATCCTCTGGTAGCAAAGATCGGCCATAACCTCAAAGGCCCATACCTCGCGCTGCTCGATCTTGATGCATCGATCACAGGAATCGAAATGGACACCGCGCTTGCGGCCTACCTCGCCTCACCGGGACAACGCTCGTATGCGCTAGAAGCTGTAGTGAATAAGTTCCTAGGTCGCGAACTCATTCTCAGTGAATCCGGCGAGCAGATGTTGTTCGGCGTTGAAGATGATCATTCGGCACTTGTTGATGAAGTTGTGGCTATAACCGAACTCGCCGATCTCTTTAATGAGCGGTTAGAGAGCCAAGGCGAGAAGTCATTGCTTGTTGATGTCGAGATCCCGCTGACGGTTCTCCTGGCCCGACTCGAGCATGTGGGCATTGCCGTTGATTTACCCCTGCTTCATTCGCTTTCTTCGGAGTTTGCTGCGGATATGAAGCACAGCGAAGACACTGCATTCGAACTTGTCGGTCGGCCATTTAACTTGGGTTCGCCCAAGCAGTTACAAGAAATTCTGTTTGTAGATCGTGGTCTGCCTAAAACGAAGAAAATTAAGACTGGTTTCACGACCGATGCGGAGGCATTGCAAGGCCTCTTTGTGCAAACAAATGATCCGCTTCTTGCTTCGCTCCTTGAATGGCGTGAGCGATCGAAACTTCGCCAAACTGTTGAAGGCCTGATTCCACTGGCTGATGGCGTTGGGCGCATTCATACGACGTTCCATCAAACGGTTGCAGCAACCGGTCGGCTGTCTTCATCTGATCCAAACTTGCAAAACATTCCGATCCGCACTGAAGCTGGCCGGCGAATACGCGGCACCTTTGTCGTTGGAATTGGGTTCGAATCGTTGATGACTGCTGACTACAGCCAGATAGAGATGCGCATCATGGCTCATGCGTCCCAAGACGCTGGGCTCATCGCAGCCTTCAACGCTGGCGAGGATCTGCACACCACTGTTGCTTCACAGGTGTTTGGTGTGCGCCCTGCCGATGTTGATCCTGAAATGCGACGCAAGATCAAGGCGATGTCTTACGGCTTGGCCTATGGGCTCTCGTCCTACGGGCTGGGTCAGCAGCTTGATATCGGACCAGCTGAGGCCCAACGCTTGATGGATACATATTTCTCACGCTTCGGTGGGGTTCGTGATTATTTGGCCGCTGTGGTTGAAGAAGCCCGGTTGCGCGGATACACCGAAACCCTGCTTGGGCGCCGCCGCTACTTACCTGATCTGACTTCAGACAACCGTCAACGCCGTGAAATGGCTGAACGGATGGCCCTGAATGCCCCTATTCAGGGCACCGCGGCCGACATCATGAAGGTGGCGATGCTCAATGTGGGCAAAGAACTCGATGCCTCCCCACTGAAAAGCCGCATGTTGCTCCAAGTCCATGACGAACTTGTGCTGGAAATCGCGGCAGGCGAAGCCCAAGAGGTTGAGGCGCTGGTTCGTGAGGCAATGGCCGGGGCGGCTGATCTCAGCGTGCCCTTAGACGTTTCCGTAGGTTTGGGTGACTCGTGGGAGAGCGCAGCTCACTAGTAGGCCTCCTAATTCCGGACGCGCGGTCTAGGGGGAATTCCCCTTGCCGTAGGCTCTGGAGGCTGCACAAACGTGCGATTCACCTACTACTACCCATCGGACCTAACTCTTCATGACCATTTCTATGAATAAGCCAGCCCAAGTTGCAATTAACGATATTGGCTCGGCTGAAGACTTCCTCGCAGCAGTTGACGCAACCATCAAGTCATTTGAAGATGGTGACATCGTCGAAGGCACCATCGTCAAGGTAGATCGCGACGAGGTCCTCCTTGACATCGGTTACAAAACTGAAGGCGTGATTCCATCCCGCGAACT
>CANJCG010000011.1 GCA_947472655.1 Actinomycetota bacterium | reverse complement strand
GGTACTTCTGGTTGTAGTCCAGGCCGTATCCCACAACAAACTCGTTGGGGATATCAAATCCCACGTATTTTGGGTTCACTTCAACCTTGATTGCCTCTGGTTTGCGAAGCAAAGAGAAAACTTCAACTGATGCTGCCCCGCGTGAACCAAGGTTTTTGATCAACCACGAAAGGGTCAGGCCCGAATCCAGAATGTCTTCAACTATAAGCACATTTCTGCCGACAATGTCGCTGTCCAAATCCTTCAAAATGCGCACGACTCCGCTGGATTTTGTACCCGAGCCATAGGAAGAAACTGCCATCCAGTCCATTTCTGCACTTCTGGTCAACGATCGAGCAAGATCAGCCATCAGCATCACTGCTCCCTTTAAGACGCCGACCAGAAGCAAATCTCTGCCTTCGTAATCACTTTCGATCTGTGCCGCAAGCTCAGTAATCCGCGCTTGGATCTGGGCTTCACTCACAAGTACGTGAGCCAGATCGGTACCAAGGTCTTCAGGTAGCAAGGGGTTCTCCAGGAGTTGAGGGCGAAACTGGTGCGGTAAGGATCAGCCTTCCATAGTCACGACGAGCATGCACACGGGCTGGCAAACTCACAGCTCCTTGTCCGTGCCACTGGGTGACTAAGGCATCGACCGCCTGAACATGAGCAAATGTGATCGCATCACTTTCAGCTCCAAGGTCAAGGCACATACGTCGAATGACACGGGATCTGATGGCTCGCGGTAACTCTGCCAATTGATCTGCATCTGCCCACAGACTCTCATCTTCAAAGACCACCAATGCGTCAAAGCTTTGGTCGCTCCACTGCTCAAGAGCCGATGCGTCTTCTCCAGCAAGCTCTGCACTTCGAGCAAGCCCTGCCACAAACCCAGCCCCTAACGCGGACTCAAGGGTTGCCATAGCTTCTCTGACTCGAACTCTCGTGAATTTCGGGTCAGCGTTGTGTGGGTCTTGCCATGGCTTAACACCCAGGGCAGCGCACACGTCGTTGGCACTGGCATGCACTGTGGCTCGGTCCACACTAAGAAACGGGCGACGCAATAATCCGGCCACTGGCTGCATTGCGGAGATGGAGCGAGTGCCCGATCCACGACCCAACCGAAGTAACACTGTTTCGGCCTGATCCTCGCGAGTATGACCTAACAAGATTGCCTTGGCTTGATAACGAACAGCTAACGCCTCGAGTACTTCATGCCGGGCTCGTCGCGCTGCTGCTTCTGGTCCACCATCACCTTTGACCTCAACTTGTGCAACAACAACCGGATCAAGACCAAATGAAATACAAATCGACGACGCTGCTTCGGCAATCTCAGCGGAACCGATTTGCAATTGATGATCAACAATGACACCAATAACGGTGAGTCCTCGTTGCTGTCCGACAAACGCAGAAGCCGCAGCAAGCGCAAGGGAATCTGGGCCACCCGAGCACGCCACGATGATGACGTCGCCCCGAACAAAGTCGCTCAGCGACTCCGCCACTGCAGAGCGAACGGTCAAAGTTTGTGTTGTCGCCCAATGGCGCTCTGATTGCTTATCAACCATTAGTTGGCACACCCACAAGCCCGTAATTTGGTCGCAATTTGATCGACACTGGTCCGCGTGCGTTGAATCGAGGAGATGTTATTCGTCAACACGGAAAAGACGAGCACCCTTCCATCCAAGTCAGGAACAATTCCCACGAGATTCACCACGTCGTTCAGGGTTCCGGTTTTAGCTCGTACAAATCCTGCTGCTGGTTTCTGCGTTGCTGATGTAAATCGATCAGCCAAGGTTCCAGTGAACCCGGCGATTGCCAAGGCTGGTGCTATGCCGCCAAATGAGCCTTGCGCGGCAAGCATCAAGATCTCACCGAGCGCCTGCGCTGAAACTCGATCCTTACGAGACAGCCCACTGGCATCAAAGAGCGCCATCCCCGCAGTTGGTAGACCTAGAACTTTCGCAGTCGCTTGCATGGCTGCAGCGCCGCTTGCGAAACTTCCTGTCCCACTCACCACAACTCCCGAAAGATGCGCGAGTGCTTCAGCAAGATCGTTATCTGAGTGAGTCAGCATGTGATTAACCAGTTGTTGTACAGGCACTGATTCAACGCGAGCAATTTCAGTGGCTCTGCCGGATGCCTTCGCCTGTTTTATTGCGGAAATTTTGATCCCTTGGGTGCGCAGTGCTTTCGCAAAAATTTCTGCGGCGTATTCAGCAGGGTTCGCAACTCGAGCATTTCCACCAACCTTGGCTCGGCCTTGATCAACCATTAACGCCTGTACTGGAGCAGCTACTCCTGCCGATGGAAAAGATTTTGACCAACCAGCGCCCAAAGTTCGCCCGCTAAACAGCGAAGTGTCGTAGTGCAAAGTGATCGGGCCAGTTTGAATCTGGCTAGCCACACGTTTAGCCAGCGTCTCAAGGGTTGGACCTGGGCCAGTGCTTGCCAACATGACATCACCCCCGCCTATGAGCGTCACAGTTCTATCCTCAACAACAACACGCGTTGCGATGCGCTTGGTCGGAGTCAGGATACGTAACGCGGTGGCTGCAGTGAGCAACTTCAGCGCTGAAGCGGGCATGAGCGCCTTGGTCGCATTGGCATCGAACAATGTGGCACCCGTTGCCGGGTCGCCAATCCATACCCCTGATGTGCCAAAGGCTGGGCGCTTCAAGATTCCAGAAAGCGCGGAAGTCAATCCGATCGAGGTGGGAACCGGCGCGGTGCTGCCGGCTACCGGTATCGATTTCAGAACTGGAGGAGGTAAGTCTGCTGCACTTGCCATCGATTCAACGACAGGTGACACAACCCACAACAGCGATAAAGCCAGTAAAAACGTCGTTTTCCCCCGATGTGTCACCCATCACCTCCTTATCGGCAATCATCACTGTTTTCATAGGGAAGACTAGGTGACTATGAACCCCTTGGTATTCGACGTCACCATTGAAATTCCCGGCGGTAGCCGTAATAAGTATGAAGTTGACCACGCGACCGGCCGTATGCGCCTGGATCGCATGCTTTTCACCTCAACTCGCTACCCACATGATTATGGGTTTATTGACAACACCCTGGGTCAGGATGGCGATCCATTAGATGCGCTCGTTATGACCCAAGAACCAACGTTTCCCGGCATTGTCATCAGCTGCCGAGCTATCGGTATGTTCCGCATGACTGACGAAGCAGGCGGCGACGACAAGGTTCTCTGCGTTCCTGCCGGAGACCCACGTCTTGAGCATCTTCGCGATATTCATCATGTTGCTGAATTTGATCGCCTTGAGATCCAACACTTTTTCGAGGTGTACAAGGATCTAGAACCCGGCAAGAGTGTTGAGGGTGCAAGCTGGGAAGGTCGCGTTGAAGCAGAGGCTGAGATTCACGCTTCGTTCAAGCGCTACGTGCCAGGAACTCACGGCCACTAAACACTCATTGTCTAGCTCGCTGGCGGCGTGACCACGATCTTCAGCGGGCTAAAAGTCTTCACGCGAATTGGTTCAGGTAGCGGAGTCAATCCAAAGGCCTCGAAAGATCCCTGTCCAGCAAGTCGCACAACATACTGAGCGAAGCTCAACGGAAGTGGTTTGCCGGGTGCATTACAGATAAGTAGGTGTGCGACACCCATGACGGGCCAACCGATCAGCTCTTGATCCTGCGCTAGCACGATCTTTGACGCTGCGATGTCGAACTGTCCCTCAACTGGCACACCGCCAAGCCCAGGTCCATATACCAACATGTCGGAAGACTCACCTGTTGCAAGTGTCGCTGTTTGATCCGTCATCGCTGCAGAACCAACCTTGGCTAACTGAACGTCATCTGGGCTAACCCAGATATTGAGGTTTGGACCGGCAGGCAGTGCTGCCATACCCAAAACATTGTTGATTGCCGTAGAAACTGGCAAAACAGCGATAGAGCCTTCCGTTGACATCATTTCGTTGACGAGGTCCGTCACTGTTGCAACTGGCCTGGCGCTTGAAACCTTGCCAACAATACCCTGGGTCCAAGCCTGCGGTGCAACGGAAGTGAGCCAGGCGGTCATAGCCTGCATTGCACCTTGGCCACTCTTCACACCGATCAGTTTCAATGGTGGAAGCCCTTCAAGACCTAAGCCGTCATTTGATGCAGTGATGAGTGGGTCGTTCCAAGTTTTTATGGTGCCGTTCAGAATCCCAGCGACCGCTTGAGGAGTGAACTGGATGCCTTCGAGTCCTGGCTCGTTGAAAGCCAGAGTCACTGAATAGTTAAACGCTGGAACGACCAAGGTCGAACCAACTGGGCAACTTGTGGCTTTGAAATCAGCAAGCACGGCAGCCGAAGGCAACACGTCGATCAATTGAACGGGTGCGGGTTTATCCGAACCGACTTCAACGGTTATTTGATTCGGGCACGTAGCTGTTAGCGCCTGGCCAACAGCGTCTAGCGCACCGGCGAAGATCTCGGGTGCTGCAACCTCAAGACTGCCCGTTTGGCACGTAATGTTCGCTTCTGCTTGAGCCGCCAATACATCCGGTGGCAATGGCGGTGTGCAGCCGCTGATGAGCAGAGAGGCGGCCAACAAGGGGACAGTGAATAAAGTAGCGAGGGCAATGCCTCGTGGATTGAACCGAGACATCGCCCTCGCCCTTCGTTTGTGTTGCGAGATTACTAGTTACGAATTACTTGATGGTCGCAACAAGTGCCTTGGCTTTTGCCAAAACCTTACCTGCAACTGGTACATAACCAAGCTGTGCTGCGCGTGACGGCCCACACTTCTGGATGAGGTAATCCTGGAACTGACGAACTCCAAGACCGTTAGGACCCTTGCCATCTGTGCGAGCAAGCCCGTAGCTGAAGATTGCCATTGGGTAGGCGCCCTTTACCTTGACGTTGTAATCAAGGGCAACCAAACCACGAGCATCCAAGTTGTCTTGCACGGCGAGGTTCTTCGCAGCGGATGCTGCGGATGGAGCAATGAACTCACCTAGTGCGTTTTCAATACGCGCTACTGGGTAGCCCTTGGCGTCACCGAAGTCGACTGCTCCGATTGCGCCTGGAGTCGCATCGATCGTTGCAATGATCGTTGCGTTGTCCTTACCAGCCAATGAGCTTGCTGGTGGGGTACCGCCTGGGAACGCGGTTGAGAAGTCATCTTGAACCTTTGCCCAAATTGAAGGCGCAAATGCGTTCAGGTACTGCAACGTGTTGTTTGAAGTGCCTGAGTTTCCTGAGCGGTAAACAACAGTGATGTTGGCAGCAGGGATCGATGCAGCAACACGCGCGTTGCTTGCGAGGATTTCCTTGTCATTCCACATGGTTATTTTCCCAGCCATGATCTTGCTCAGCGTGGTGCGCTTCAACTGGATTGACGAGCCAAGAGTCTTGCCTGTCTTTGCATTCTTCAAGTTGATTGGGAATGCGAGAGCTCCACCAATGTTTGGAACATAAGTCCAGTCAAAGGTTGGCTCGCCACTTGAGTACTTCGAGTCTGTCTGTGCGTAAGCAAAGGTGCCCTTGGTGAAGTTGCTCTTGCCGGTGCCTGAACCTGTTGAGGTGTAGTTAATGACAAAGTTTGTCTGCGAAGCGTTGAAATCAGCTGCGCACTGGGAAATGAACGGGTATGGGAATGAAGCTCCACCACCGGCGAGGTTTTCTGCTGCCTGAGCAGGGGACGCCATAGCGAATGCTGAGACAGCGAAAGCGCTTGTTGCGAGAACTGCGAGAGTGCGACGCACTGGTTTCTCCTTAGATAAGTATTTGTTTGCTTACAGTTATCAAGATAGAGACCAGACATTTCCAGAAGGATGAACTTCTATGTCTTTAATCCGTCGTTTAGATGAACAGTTGTTTAACCAAAACGTCCATTGACGTAATCGAGGGTGCGCTGGTCCTGCGGATTACCGAAAATTTCAGTCGTGCGGCCTTGCTCGATGACTCGCCCTGGCTCATTTTCAGCAGCAAGGAAGAACGCGGTGTAGTCAGCCACACGAACAGCCTGCTGCATGTTGTGAGTAACAATCACAATCGTGATGTCTTTTGAAAGTTCGCGAATGGTTTCTTCGATCTTCAACGTTGAAGCAGGGTCAAGTGCGGAACACGGCTCATCCATCAACAACACGTGTGGCTGCACGGCCAATGCGCGAGCAATCACGAGACGCTGCTGCTGACCACCGGATAGTTCACCAGCTGCGTGACCGAGGCGATCTTTGACTTCATTCCACAAACCAGCAGAGATCAAGGTTTGCTCAACGATTTCGTCATGGTTGCTGCGCTTCATTCCTGAAAGTTTCAGGCCGGACAGCACATTTCCTCGAATAGTCATCGAAGGAAATGGGTTCGGCTTCTGAAAAACCATGCCGATGCTCAAACGGATGTGAACAGGGTCTTTCGTTGGTCCGTAAATATCTTCACCCTCATACAGAACTTCACCAGCAAGAGCTGCTCCTGGAAGTAGTTCATGAAGGCGATTCAAGGTGCGGATAAATGTTGATTTACCGCAGCCCGATGGGCCGATGAGCGCTGTGACGGTGTTCTTAGGGAATGCTAAATTGACGCCTTCAAGCACCTTGCGGGAGTTGAACCACACGCTGAGATCGCGCGCTTCTAATTCCACAGGTCCCTGTTGGGCAGGAACTGAAAATTCCTGCTCGAGTGCAACAACGCTCTGCTCGAACTCTGCTGTTGACATATCGTCCTCCTCCATTGTTGAACTCGCCTTGCCTTACTTGATCTTGTTGCGGCCAAGGAGGCGCGCAACCGTGAAGAGAATGGCAACAAGCACCATCAAAATGAGCGCAGCACCCCAGGCGCGAGTAACCGCATCTGGGTAAGGCTGGGCGACGTTTTCAAAGATTGAAACTGGAAGTGTGCTGATCGGATCCGAAAATGGATTCGCGACGGTGGCATCGTTCTTTCCAGAAGTCATCAATAGTGGGGCCGTCTCACCAATAACGCGAGCGATGCCCAAAATAATTGCCGTGACAATGCCAGTTTTAGCTGCGGGGAGCACCACTTGCAAGACAGTGCGAGCGCGCGTTGAACCGAGCGCCAAAGCTCCAGTGCGTAAGTCATCAGGGACTAACCGCAACACCTCTTCGGCAGTTCTAGCAACTGTAGGAAGCATTAACACTGCGTACGCCAGACCGCCAGCGAAAGCACTGGTGTTGATAGCGCCAGTCAAGATCAAGGTGGTCAGGATGAATAAACCAGCCACAACAGAAGGAACACCCGACATCGACTGCACGAAGAATCGAACATAAGGAACTGCCTTACCTCGAACTTCAGTGATGTAGATCGCGGTTGCGATACCGATTGGAACCGCGATCAACGCTGAAATGGCAACCACAATGAGGGTGCCTAGAGCCGCGTGCGCCATTCCGCCGTATTCAAGCGGCGTCGATGGACTGATGTATGTCGAGTTCTGAGTGAGGAAAGGTATAGAGAGCGCCTTGAGACCTTTGGACACTAGTGACCAAAGCACTGAAAAAATTATGACAAAGGTAAAGATCGAAGCACCGACGGCATTCACGATGATCACCGAGTCAAGAATTCCACGCTTCCCTTTTGTCGCAACTGCAGCACAGCCAGACGCAAACATCTGAAGCGGCAAATAGATCACCAACACGAGTGCCCCTGGGATGTCGCTGAATAGGAACATCCCAATCACGATCATCATTGGTACAGCCACGGCGATGGCCACAGAAACGTCAAACTTTGTTGTGCGTTGTCGCCAGGGGCGAGTCTTCGTCTGCTGCTCGAGCGACGGCAGTGAAGCCGGATCAAATGTGGTTGTCACTTCTTTAACCGCCCAGTACGACTCACGATGAGATTTGCAAGCATGTTGACACCCAATGTCATGAGAAAGAGGAAGAACCCTGCAGCAAGCAACAACTGCACCTCAAAGGGTCCTGATGCTTCACCGAATCGAGAGACAATCAAGGTCGCAACTGAGCCGCCACCGGATTCAATGACGTGATACCAGTTCGTGTCATAGACCAGCTTCAAAACGAAGAACACTGCGATTGTTTCACCAAGAGCGCGACCCAAGCCCAACATGATGCCGCCGACAATCCCGCCGCGGCCATATGGCAGAGCAACGTAGCGAAGCATTGTCCACAGTGAACAACCAAGGGATTCAGCTGCGTTGATCAATTCAGGTGGGGTGCGACCAAGTACTTCGCGTGTCACCGACGTGGTAATCGGAATTATCATGATGGCAAGAATGAAACCCGCGATAAATGGCGTTCCTAAAAAGTTGCCCGACTCATTTTGAAAGAATGGAATCCAACCTAAATAATCATGGAGCAAGCTCTGCCATTCAGCGGCTTGCGGATTCAAAATGTAGAAGGCCCAAAGTCCGAGAATGACCGATGGAATTGCCGCCATGAGATCAACAGAGTTTGTGAGAATCGACGCCAATTTCTTTGGCGCAATGAACACAATAAAAATTGAAAGCAGGAGAGAAGCCGGGACCGCAATGACGAGCCCGACGATCGCGAGCAAAACCGATCCATAAAGCATGCCGAAGATGCCAACACTGATCGGATCAGAGTTCAGATCCCAAGCCGTCGAGGTCACAAAGCCAAAGCCCAATTGTTGGAAAACTGGAACCGCTTGGGCACCTAAGAAGATCGCGATCCCAGCCAGAACAATGAGAGAGACGAAGGCGGCGGCAGTAATGGCCCGGTTAAAGACCCGGTCGCCTCGGTGAGAGGTAGCCGCTGCTTGGAGATCTCGTTGTTCGAGATCTACGTTTGCCATGTGTAAATAGTCGTACAACGAGATTGACTTTAGGGGGATGAGAAGGGGAACACCGGCTTACATCAATGTGAACGGAAGGTGAATTCACATCAGGGGTTTTGTCCTCTGGTCTGCCTCCCACACGGGCCGGCTTGGTTCAGTTAAACCAACAGGTCAAGATGAGGCATGCATATTGACATGTGGTCAGATCTGGTTTGCCCGTGGTGTTTCATCGGCAAAAGGCAGCTAGAGATCGCCCTTGAGCAATTTGAGCACCGAGATCAGGTGACTATTAGTCACCGGGCCTATCAATTGAACCCCTCCGCAGAGTTCACAACTACCCCCACAACACAGATGCTGGCTGATAAATATGGGGTAAGTCTGGATCAGGCCAAGGAAATGCAGACCAATGTTGTTCAAGCCGCTAGCAGTGTTGGTTTGAACTACAACCTCGATAGAACCCTCAGTGGAAACACTCGAGACGGCCACCGACTCTTACTGTGGGCACAGGCTCTTGACCAAAATCGTGGGCAAGCATTACTGGAAGTGCTGATGAGCGCCTATTTTGAAAACGGCGAATCCATCTTCGGGCACGAAATCCTGGCTACTTTCTCGGCACAAGCGGGCTTTGACCCATCACAAGCCTTGGCGATGCTTGCAGGTACCGAATTCATCGATCTGGTCCATCGCGATCAGCAAATCGCTCAGACCTTGGGCTGCACCGGAGTGCCGTTCTTTGTGTTCGACGAAAAATTCGGTGTCAGCGGCGCTCAATCCAGTGAACTTTTCTTATCGGCATTGCAACAAGCTTGGGATGCCTCGACGTCTTGACCCCATGACCAGTTCGAGCACATGACCGGCAGGCGAGGACTCGGCCAAAGAAATTTACGCATTCTCACTGCGCGCTGGCTTGGACAAGAACCTACTTATGGTCGTGACCTGGTCCTAGATTCCGCCACAATCTCGATCTTTGGCTTCGAACGTCAAGAGCATGCGCTAAAGGACTGAAACTCACCTCGATAGATTGTGTACGTGCAAAACGAAGCTTCTACTCAACGTCAACTGCGCTTTGCTGTCTTCCTTCAGTCTCTTGCTGCAGTCCTTCTCATTGGAGCCGGGATCGTTCGATGGACTGCGCTCGGCTTTGATCTTTGGGTTGCCGTCTTGATTCTTGCTGGTCTTGGTGGAGCAACGGCTGCCACCTTCCTTATCCGCGCAATACGTAGGACATAGACTCAATCCCACCAAGGGGAGCTCGCACATTCGGCGCGCTGAGAGGGTGGACGCATCCACCGACCCATACAACCTGATCTGGGTAATGCCAGCGCTAGGGAAGCGGTCTTGATGTCGTCACTACTTTCAAAAATTGCGCTCACGATTGCAGTGAGCAGCAGCATGCTCCTTGCGGCATGCGGCTCCTCGCAACAAGAATCCGGTCCTGCCACAGTCACTTTGCTTACTCACGATTCATTTGTGGTGAGCCAGGTACTTATTGACCAACTCAAAACTGACTCGGGTATCACGCTAAAAATCACCACTGCGGGTGATGCCGGCTCCATGGTTGCAGGTGCAGTGCTGGCATCAGGTATTCCTAATGCTGATGTGATGTTCGGCATTGATAACACTCTGCTCACCAAAGCCGTTGACGCACAGGTGTTCAGCAGCTTTACTTCCAAGAATCTCGATTCAGTCATTCCTGAGTTGAAAAAGGACACGGGCAATGGTGTGGTGACGCCCATCGATTACGGCGATGTCTGCGTCAATATTGATGACGCCTGGTTCACCAAACGCAAACTCGCTAAGCCGACCTCACTTGATCAACTCACTTCTCCCGCATACAAGGATCTCCTTGTTGTCCAAGATCCTGCGACCTCATCACCCGGCCTGGCATTCATGCTCGCCACAATCGCAAAGTACGGCGACCAATGGGGACAGTACTGGGAGAAACTCAATCAAAACGGGGTAAAGGTCTCCGGCTCCTGGACTGACGCATACGACAGTGCCTTTAGTTCCAACGGAGGTAGTTATCCGCTAGTCGTTTCGTACGCAACCAGCCCGCCTGCTGAGATTGTTTATGCAGAAAACCCAAAGCCAACCAAACCATCAACATCAGTTCTTACCGATGGCTGCTACCGCCAAGTTGAATTCGCTGGAGTGCTGCGGGGCACGAGAAATGAGCAGGCAGCGCAACAGGTTGTCGACTGGCTTCTTTCCGCAGGTGTGCAAGCAGATGTACCTTTATCAATGTTTGTATTTCCAGCTCGCGCGAATACACCGCTACCGGAAGTTTTTACAAAATTTGCGGCGAAGATTTCTCAACCCTTGCAGCTGCTTGCAAGTGACGTGAACGCCAATCTGAAGAATTGGCTCAGCGAGTGGGGGCAGGTGATGGGCCGCTGAATACTCCAACCTGGTTGAGATGTGTGTGGGTGATACCCGCACTCTTTCTCATCACTTTACTTGGAGTTCCGCTCACGAATGTTTTTCAACGTTCCTTTGAAGCAGGAACATCTTTTGATTTATCGCCACAACTGAGCATTGCATTTTCTGCTGCAGGTCAGGCACTCGTGAGTACCCTGCTTGCCACCTGCATCGGCCTGCCAATTGCAGGAGTCTTGGCTACTCATTCCTTCAAAGGTCGGGCCTTCACCCAAGCCCTTGTCACTGTTCCATTCGTGCTTCCCACCGTTGTTATTGCGCTGGCCTTCCGGGAACTCTTGGGTTCGGCTTTAGCCCCTGGATTTCTCCTCGTTGTCATCGCGCACACGTACATCAATCTGGCAGTGATCGTGCGGATTGTCGGGGCTACTTGGCAGCAACTTGATCCGCGAAAAGTTACGGTAGCGCGAAGTTTGGGAGCATCTCCTATACGAGCATTTATGACGGTAACTTTCCCTGAACTCAGAGCGGCAATCTCTTCAGCAGCATCCGTAGTCTTCGTTTTCTGTTTTACATCCTTGGGTGTTGTCCTAGTGCTTGGCAACAGTTCCACTCGCACATTGGAATCACAGATTCTTCGAGAAACCTCATTGCTGCTTGATTTTCCAACAGCAGCCATCACTGCCTTGCTCCAACTCGCCTTGGTGAGTTGCGTTCTTCTTCTTGGCGCTAGAACATCACTCAAAAGAACCTCCGCCGTATCGACACTTCGATTTACGCGACTGAGGCCCGCATCCTCGAAAGCGCAGCGGAGTTACGTATTCGTCATCGCGACTATCGCTTGTTCATTAGTTCTTCTTCCATTGCTTTCATTGGCGTACGCATCACTGCACAACTCTGCTGGCTGGACGTTGGAGTGGTGGAGTTCACTGGCGAGTGTTGATTCAGGAACGACTCGCCTCGGCTCACCTTTAGCCGCCATTGGAACCTCATTGCGATATGCGTTACTTACTGGCGTAGTCGCAGGAATCGTCGGTGTAGGCGCAGCAATTGGCGTGCTCACCCATCGCCTCGGTCGCGCTGTTGCGCTCATCGCGCTGGCACCTTTGGGAATTTCCGCTGCCACTCTTGGCCTTGGCCTCATGCTGGCCTATGGGCGGCCTCCTTTGGATTTGCGGAGTAGCGATGTACTGATCCCAATTGCCCACTCCATCGTTGCTGTTCCACTCGTGATCGCAGTAGTACTACCCACACTTCTTGCAACCGATAAGCGTTTTGCAATTGCAGCTAGCTCGTTGGGTGCCAGCCCTACACGAGCATTCTTTACGGCATACGGCCCAATTCTGCGAATTGTGATGATTGCTGCTGGCGGACTCGCGGCCTGTGTGTCACTAGGTGAGTTTGGTGCAGCTTCTTTTCTCACCCGTTCTAGTGACCCCACCGTGCCAGTTCAAATAGTTCGATTGCTCCAGCGACCCGGCGAGCAATCATTTGGCGTGGCCTGTGCTTTAGCCATGGTGCTCGTTCTGGGAACAATTGCGCTTGTGGCTGGCATCGATGCTTTAGGAAAGAAGAGGTGGGTGCGATGAGCCAAGGCTTGGAACTTCGTGACTTGAACATTGGTTACACATCAACACTGATCACAGCAAATCTGCAGGTCGGTGATGGGATAACCGTCATTCTTGGCCCAAGCGGCTGCGGCAAATCGACACTTCTTTCCACGATCCTGGGCAGTGTTCCTGCACTTGGTGGGTCGCTCTTACTCAATGACGTAGAGATCACAAGTGCTCCGATTCATGAGCGTCGCATCGGCATGGTCTTCCAAGATCCGCTGCTGTTCTCACATCTGACCGTCCTCCAGAACGTGATGTACGGACTCCGGCGATCGGGGATCAGCAAAACACTGGCTGCGAGAAAGGCAACCGAACTTCTGGAGTGGGTGGGGTTACTCGGATACGAAAGCCGATCCACTCAAGAACTCAGCGGTGGGCAAGCCCAACGGGTTGCCCTCGCCCGGGCCTTGGCCCCCGAACCCGCTGCATTGTTATTGGATGAGCCCTACAGCTCACTGGATGCCGAATTACGAACTCGACTAGCGGCTGAAGTTGCTGAACTCTTACGCTCACGAAATGTAGTAGCAGTACATGTCACGCATGACGAGGCTGAAGCGCGAAGCATTACTTCGGAAATATTTCGAGTTGAGCAAGGTTCGCTTGAACGAGTAACTAAATAAAATCCACGGTAAGCGGCGCGTGATCGCTCCAGCGCTCCGCATACGTTGGAGCTTTTCCTACAACTGCAGTCTGTGCACGTGCAGCGAGTTTTGAGGTTGCAATGACGTAATCAATGCGCCAGCCGCCATCGGTATCAAACCCTTTACCCCGCCACGACCACCAGGTATACGGTCCTGGACCTTCGCCACCAAGCACTCGCCCAAGATCGGTCCAAGATTTTTCAAACCAACGGTCAAGGTAGACACGTTCTTCCTTTAAGAAACCTGAGTTCTTCAGGTTGCCCTTCCAGTTTTTAATATCCACTTCGTGGTGAGCGATATTGAAATCTCCACACACAAGCACTGGTCGCTTTCGGCGAGCTGACTGCAAAGTGGTTAAACGCTCATCCATCGCTTCTAGAAATGTGTATTTTTCGGTTTGCTTGATGGTTTCGACCTCACCCGCATTCACATAAACCGACACCACAGTGATTGGGCCGAGTTCAGTGTCAACATCTATTTCGACCCAGCGACCTTGCCCATCAAGCTGTTCGTGACCAACCGAGATGCGTTTTGCCGGTGCCTTTGTAAGGATCGCCACTCCTGCGCGGCCTAGCTGGGGTGCAGGGGAATGCTGAACGTGAAGATGCGAAAGCGGGGATTCTTTCAGAACTTCGTGAAGTTGTTCATGCGTTGCTCGCACCTCTTGCATGCAGATGACGTCCGCGTTAGCTTTCGCCAACCATTCAAGTCCCCCGCGGCGAGCGGCAGCGCGAATGCCATTGACGTTCACTGTGAGAACACGAAGCATTCCAACATCGTGCCAGATGGATCAACGTCGGTTAGCAGCCGCGGTTCGTTGCGCGCCAATGTGAGGCACCAGAGTTGGGATGCTCCCAATTGTAAACCGTGCTGAATGCTGCATCTTGCCAAAAGCGCGTCCACTTATGAATCGGAGTATTACGTAGTCGAAGCATCGCAACTTCAGCTGCTTTTTCGCCGAGAATCTTTTGAAATTCTGGGAACATCATCCAAGTCACACCCCGTGCGAGCGCGGGTGACATTTGGTATGCACCACGATATTTCCCGCTGTGTGAAACAGAAAAGTAATGTCCAGAACTCTCACGGCTGACGATGCAGCGACGAATACGTTCAAGGCTTGGACGATAGAACTTGCCGCGATACAGACTTGGTTGCACGCCCGAACGGTCCAAGGTGGCCGGTGAAACGAACGCGAATTTCCAAGTTTTGGTTGTCAATGCCGCGGAGCGGGCTTTGAGGGCCGCTGATGACGCCACTGCTTCGGAAACAATCGCTGCCGTCGCTTCTGAGGCTAGGGCTGGGGCAGCCATCGGCAATAGTCCAAACCCCATGATGGTTGCGATAACGGCAACCTTGTGCGCAAAGCGCATTCGTCCTCTTTGATCAGCACTTCTAGGAAGTGCGCGGTCAAAACCCAGGTCATAGCGCGCATCAACCGTCTGTCTGGTCAACTGCACTCACCAGCACCATGACCGCCGCCCCGAATCGCACGGGACAGACCTCAAGGATCATGTTGCTCCTGGCCTACGCCAGGGAATTTCGTGTAAGGCCAACAGCACCTCACTTGCAAAAACCATAGGAACTTCCCCTGACATCTCCAATCTCAATTTTGTCCACAGGAGCAGGGATTTGTCTGGTTTATCCCTTATACGGCGTGATTCAGGACACGAAGGCAATCGTGTCCCCCATTCCCGGATGTGACATGAGTCATGCCCTATTTAGCATGAATTAGCGTGTTTAGCTCATGTGGTTGAATGGGTGAACGCACGTTCACTTCAATGTCTAAGGATTCATGTCCCTTCGCGTCGTTCGCACCTATTCGTCAACCGCGGTTATCGCTGTCTTGGCCATCAGCGGCATGGCCGCTTCACTGCTGCAGACCTTGCTGGTGCCATTGCTCGGTGATCTTCCAGGCATCTTGCATGCCTCAGTTGATGACGTTTCTTGGGTGATTACGGCGACTTTGCTTTCAAGTGCCGTGGCAACGCCAACGTTGACTCGACTGGCAGACATGTTCGGCAAAAAGCGAATGATGCTCGTCTGTTTGGGTCTGCTTCTCGTTGGGTCGGCTATTGGCGCAGTGAGTAACACGCTCACGATGGTTATCATCGCCCGGATTTTCCAGGGTGCCGCTTCTGCCCTCATCCCCATTGGCATGAGCATCATGCGCGACGAGCTACCCGAAGAAAAACTCAGCGGTGCCGTCGCACTGATGAGCGCAACTCTTGGCATTGGTGCAGCAATCGGCATGCCCTTATCGGGTGTTGTCTACACCTTTTTCGGATGGCATGCCATTTTTTGGGTTTCCGGAATGTTTGCAATCGTAATGTTCATTGCAATCAGCATCGTCGTACGCGAATCTGATATTCGAACTGGCGGAAGGTTCGACTACCTCGGCGCCTTCCTACTATCGGGTGCACTTACGGCATTACTCCTAGGTATCTCAAAAGGTGGTTCTTGGGGTTGGACCAGCTCACAGACGCTCTACACATTCGGTATTTGCGCAGCACTCTTGGCAATTTGGATCCCATTGGAATTTCGCAATGAGCGCCCCCTCGTTGACCTTCGAGTTAGCTTGCGCCGACCTGTGCTGATCACAAACATCACTTCGATCCTTATGGGTTTCGCGATGTACGCAAACATGTTGGCGACTTTTCAATTACTCGAAATGCCGACCAGCACCGGCTACGGGTATGGGCTCACTAGCTTGCAAGCCGGTCTCATCATGATTCCGACCTGCCTCACGATGGTGATACTCGCCCCGGTTTCGGCAAGAATCACTCGCCGCTACAGCGCGAAAATCACGTTAATACTGGGAGCCGGCTTAATGGGGTTTGGTTACATCGAACGACTTTTCTACGGCGACACCGTCTTTCTCATCGCTGTGGCGGCAGTTATCGTCTCGGCCGGAACCGCCATCTCCTTCGCTGCCATGCCTCTCCTCATCATGGGCGCCGTTCCCGAAACCGAAACTTCGGCAGCAAACGGATTGAATACCTTGTTACGCAGTATTGGTTCATCAGTTTCTAGCGCTGCCATTTCTGGAATTTTGGCAGTGCTTGTCGTAGAAATTGGTGGCAAAAACCTACCAACACAGCAAGCCTTCCAAATGGTCTTCATCCTTGCTGCTGCTGCTTCAATCGTCGGGGCGCTCATCGCGATGGCTATTCCGAAACCAGAGCACAATGAACTTGGACCGGTCAATCCCGAACTTATTTCCGAACTTACGCAGCTTCATAGGGAAGCAAAGTGAAGCCAAGTTCACGCGATCATGTGCTTGAAGCTGCACGCCGACTCTTCGCTGAACGTGGCTATCCCTCGGTCACCATCCGTCAAATTGCTTCTGAAGCTGGGCTGTCTGCTTCGATGGTGATGAAAGTCGGCGGTAGCAAGGCCAAGATTTACGAAGATGCCGCACCGCTCAGTCTGGATCCTTTGGACTCATCGATCTCTAGAAGTGACATAGGAGAGGCACTGGCACAGCGCATTCTGCTTCGTCGCGAACATGACATGTCAGAGCCGTGGGTTCAGGCAGTTTTTCGCACGGCGGACGCGCCTGACGCCCGAGTTGCCCGCCTAGAGTTTGACACCTGGATCCATACCTACCTGACCCCATGGTTTCCTGCCGATGACGATTTAGAGCAACGAGTTGAACTGCTTGCTTGTCTCATGCTCGGATTAGCTGTGGGCCTGCGCACCCAAAGGCTGCTCTCCACCGTCGACGATTCTTGGATAGCTGATCATTATGGGCGACTCATGCAGGAAGTTATTGACGGGGACGTAGGGCTTCGTTCTTCCTGAAATCCCAGCTAGAAATCTTCGTCGGTGTTATTCGCAACCACCCGTGGCGGCCGTCAACATAAAACTCATCACTGCTTGAGTACTTGCGAGCAAAAGCTAGTTCAATCGGCGCTAGTTCCGCATGAGGTACCGACTCCCGTGGCACTTCTCCAACGACGGTCACCGTTCCTTCAATTTCCACACCGTGCAACTCGAAGAATTCGCGACCTCCGTCAACCACCACTGCAACATGCGGATGGCGTACTAAATCCACCCAGCGCTGACTTTTCACAATGGAGTTCAACCAGAAATGCTGGCCATCCCAAACAAACCACAGTGGGGTCACGTGCGGATTACCGTCAGCACCAACTGATGCAACGCGACATACCCGTTCGCCTCGAAGGTACTCATCGCGTTCTTGCGGACTCATCGCGATTCCACGACTGCGCTTTTGCTCTTGAATCTCGCTCATATCTAGCGACCTTTCCACATGGGAGTTCGTTTTTCGAAAAAGGCTGCGCTGCCTTCTTTCATGTCTTCAGATGCCAAGATCGCCTCAACCGCAATACTTGTGGCCTCCCAGCCGGCAGCATCATCGTCTTTGAGTTGCCGGTTGATCGCCGCGAGAGTTTGACGAACTGAAAATGGTGAGGCCAGACAAATCCGCTCAGCCAATGCCACTGCAGCGTCACACGCTCCCTCTGGCTGCGTCACTTCGCTGACTAACCCGAGTTGAAATGCGCGATCGGCGCTTAACAGTGTTCCTGCAATCAACATCTCCCGAGCCACATTGATAGGGAGTGCGCGCATCGCACGAAAGAGTGCCCCTGAAGTTGCGATCACTCCCCGTTGAGCTTCAGGAAGGCCAAATCTCGCAGTAGTCGAGGCCACGATCAGATCGCAGGCGAGTGCAACTTCAAAGCCCCCACCCAGTGCGTTGCCTTCGACCGCGGCGATCAGTGGCTTGGCTCGATCACGCCGGATCAGACCATACTCACCACCGCGTTCAGTGGGACGGGCATCGCGTGAACTGATATCAGTACCCGCTGAAAACATTGTGGGAGTGCCAGTGATGACTCCTGCCCACAGGTCGGGGTTATCGTCCAATTCATTTAATGCCGCATCTATGCCTTCGGTTACTTCGGCATTGATTGCATTACGCTTTTCAGGACGGTCAATGACAATCACCAAGATCCGGCCGCGTTGTTCGCTTCGCACACTCACATGAACAAGATAGAGGCAAGATCGGCCTGCCGAGAGTTTTCTGCGTAACTCACCGTTATCTCGTGGGATGTCGGTATCTTTTAGTCAATACCACTATCGGGAGGGAGTGAACCGTGTCTGAATTAGAAGAACTGCGTGCCCGAGTGCGCACCTTCTTGGCTGTTGAGCTGGCCTCGGGCGGATTTACTCCCCGTTGTGACTCCTGGCTTATTGGATACGACCCAAATTTCAGTCGCCGACTTGGCGCTGCGCAACTCATCGGCCTGATGCTGCCCACTGAATTCGGTGGCTTTGGAGGTGGGGCGGGGCACCGACTAGTGGTGAGCGAAGAACTGCTGTCAGCGGGTGCACCCGTTGCGGCGCATTGGTTTGCTGAACGTCAATTTGCCCCCTCGGTACTTCGTCATGGCACCGTTGCTCAGCAGAACGAATGGCTACCAAAAGTTATTCGCGGTGAGGTCTGCATGGCTATCGGCCTGAGCGAGCCTGACGCCGGCTCCGATCTGGCCTCAGTGCGAACTAAGGCTGAACAAGTTGACGGCGGCTGGTTAATTTCTGGAACCAAAGTCTGGACGAGCTCAGCTCACCATGCTGATGCGATGGTGGTGCTGGCCCGAACCAGTGGACAAAGGCATGTTGGATTGAGTCAATTCATCGTTCGCCTGCCACATCCAAATGTCGATATCAGTCCAATTCGTCTCATTAGCGGCGAGCATCATTTTAACCAAGTGACTTTCGATGAAGCCTACGTTTCGCAGGACGATGTTCTTGGCGAAATCGGTAACGGCTGGGCGCAGGCGATGCATGAACTCGCAGCCGAGCGCGCCGGACCTGAACGCTATTTATCAACCTTTCCGCTGCTTGAAGAACTTGTGCGCGACCTACCTCGTGACTCACGATCCGCAGCCGACATCGGGCGAGTCATTGCAGACATCACAACCTTTCGCACAATCAATCACAAGGTTGTTGAACTCCTTATTTCTGGTGACACCTCAGCCAGTGAGATCGCGATGCTGAAAGGAATTGGCACAACCTTTGAACAGGAAACTGTGGGTATTGCCCTCAGCATTGCTAATGAACCCGGCAACCCGACAACCCTGAGCCCCGTTGCAATGAGTTTGCTGCGCGAAGCTCAATACCAAGCACCCGGATTTACCATTCGCGGCGGAACAAATGAAGTGCTGCGCGGAATCGTCAGCAAAGGCTTGCTGAAATGAGCATTTTGGATTGGGAATCAGAAGAAGATCGTCGTTCACTTCGTCGCGCCCTTGATGACATGTGTGCCCGCTCTGCCACCGCGCTCCCTCAGACATTGGTGGATGCCGGGATACCTTGGATTGGAATGACCGAGTCAGCTGGTGGCTCAGGTGGTGACATCTTTGACGCAGCTATCGCCCTTCAGACACTCAGCGGTAACGCCGCGGACGTTATCGGCATAGATACGGGATTCGTAGCAAGCTGGGCCTTATCTCTAGGCGGGCTCTCCATCGACCGATCGCTCATCGCAACAACAGCCGATCCCCGAAACTCGCTCATGAGTGCCTTATCAAGTTCCGGTGATTTTCTCATCTCAGGCCTTGCATTTGATGTGCCAGTTGACGAACGGATCCAATACCTCTTGGTTCACGTCGATCAAGAACTCGCGCTGATCTCTTTGACTGACTGCATCATCCACTCGGGCGAAAATCTCGCAGGTGAAGCACGTGCCACCGTGGAGTTCAACGCTGTCGTGCCTGTCAAGCATGTTGCTGTTGAATCCAACTTCACACAGATCGATCTCCTTGCTCGCCTTGCGCTTGCCCGATCGATTCAGATCTCGGGAGCGTTGAACGCCGTTCGTGATCTCACGATTACCTATGCCCGCACACGCGAACAATTTGGCAAACCGATTGCTGACCAACAAGTCATCGCTCACAAACTTGCAGAAATATGCGAACTCACGCTCATGTCACAGGCCGGGATTGCCACCGCACTCAACGAACCGACAACCCAAAACTGTGCGATCGCAAAATCTGTGACCGGCCGCTGCGCAAGAAAGGCCTCGATGGCGGCTCACCAGATTCACGGCGCGATGGGGATGAGTCAGGAGTATCACCTTGGCGCGCTCACCACTCGGCTCTGGTCATGGACAGAGGAGGCTGGGCGCCCTGAATTCTGGAATCATTACATCGGACAATCATTCTTGGCTCAATCGGATACATCGCTTTGGGAATCAATCGTCAATGGCATGGAAGGTTTACACACGTGAGTGAAGACATTCTCTACGAGGTTAAGAATCGCGTAGCGACAATCACCCTGAATCGGCCTGAGCGAAAGAACGCATTCACCCTGCCATTAATCCATCGGTGGGCCGACTTCCTGATTCAAGCAAATGCCGATGAAAATGTCCGGGTCATCGTTGTGACGGGAGCGGGCGGAGCCTTTTGCGCAGGAGTTGACCTAGATGCGCTCGTTGCCATCGATCCTTCCGCACTTTCCCGTCGGGATTTTCTTACCGATGAAATTCATCGAGTAGCGCGCGCCGTTGAGATCAGTGATAAACCAATCATTGCAGCGGTTCCTGGTGCGGCTATTGGCGCTGGCATGGACATGGCCCTCATGTGTGACATCCGCGTTGTTGCGGAATCAGCCAGATTCGCAGAGTCGTACGTCAACATCGGCTTAGTTCCTGGCGATGGTGGGGCCTACTACCTGCCACGCCTTGTTGGGGTGGCAAAAGCTCTTGAACTGCTATTAACGGGCGACACCGTGACTGGCGAACAAGCGGTTGCGTTGGGCATGGCAAACACCGTTGTTCCTGATGGCGAACTTATGGACTACACCCAAGCGTTAGCTGAACGCATTGCCGCAAAGGCACCTATCGCCGTAAAGCTCATCCGTCGGAGTGTGTACCAATCACAAGATGTTGATTTGCGCACAGCCTTGGATCTGGTTGCCTCACACATGGGCGTGATCATGACAACGAAAGACCATCAAGAAGCGCTCACCGCATTTCGCGAAAAACGCCTTGGGAACTTTGTAGGCGAGTAACTCGGGGATTTTGTACGCAGTAGCCCCTCTGAAAGCTCGATGTTTAGCAACTCTGGAACTGAGGAACCCTCACGAGTGACGGCAACCGCCGCGCGAAGGAGGGCTCCATGAAGCGACTCACAACAATCAGTGCAGCAGCCACCGTGTGTGGCGTATTCCTGTGTTCACCGCAAGCCTTCGCCGCAACTATTGCTCAAGAGCCAGCGCCCACCATCATCGCGATGGCACCCACGCCACGCGGACTCGAGGTTCTGGCAAACCACATAGGCGCCATAACTGTTTCAGGCCACACGAGTGGCATTCTCGCTGCGCGGTCTAAGGGGCATGCAACTCGAGCTATGCGGGCAACGATTGGTCGACCTGCTGTGTTGACCCAACTTGATTCAGGCACGAGATATCAGGTCACCTTGAATGGCAAACGCATTGGATTCGCCAATGTTGTCGGACAAGTTGGGGCCACGAATGAACTCAAAGTTGAAACCACTGATGTCGTTTCTGAAGTCAGCCTTACGTGGACCCATACAGTGAACAAGGGCGAAGGTCTTCCAGTGATGTTCACTGTCAGTGCTTACGCGACTAAACATCCTGAAGTAAAAACCGTAACAGTGGACAACCACATAGTGCTCAAGGGCTTAAATCCAAATGTGAAGTACACCTTCACCGTGACCGCAAGTAACTCAGCTTCAAGTGGCCGTGTGTCCACCGCGGTGATGCAACGAACCCTGAGTGAAATCTCTGGTGTCTCAATTGAAATTCCAATTGCACAATCAGTGGCAACACCACCAAAGGCGACCACCGCACCAGCTCCGGTCACCACGCCCGTTTCCGGGCCAGCCTCCGACCCCGCTCCCGTAGCTGCGCCATCAGTGCCACAACCAACAACAAGAATTATCTTTGTCTGCCCCGATGGCTTCACCGAAGTTGGATCCCTGTGCCAAAAGACTTTGGCTTACACCTTCCATGCCGTCATCACTACGCGGCCTTTGACCTTTCACCAGCAATTCATTCAAACCGGATCTCACATCGATTTCTCAACCTCACCTAACGGCGGCACCTTTTACAATCGAGATCAATGGAACTCATCCGATGGCAGTCCCGAAGGATTTTATGCCGTCGTTCCGGATGGCTACAGCATCACCGTCAAAGATTCTCCACCAGCGGGATTCACCGATGGTGGCACGAGTTACACCAAGACTGACAACGTGAAAGACATCGCACCACTGGGTTACGCCGACAACGGCACTACCTGGGTCATGACAACCGCAAAACTCGCCAAAGTGGTTCCGATGTGAGTTTCTAGTACGTTAGGTGCATGCGGCCGCAACTTCTCAGTGACATTGAATTTCGGGATCAGCTGAAACTGATTCCGCTC
>CANJCG010000010.1 GCA_947472655.1 Actinomycetota bacterium | reverse complement strand
TGGTCATTACCTATAACGCGTCACGCGTCTTCAACTTCGCTCAAGGTGGCATGGCGTTCTTTCTCGCCTACTGCTTCTACTTCTTGAGTAACAGCGACACCGGGCTTGGCTGGAATTCATGGATTGCCGCCGCCTTCGTCGTGATCATTATCGGTCCAGCTTTGGGGCTGTTCCTATGGTGGATCCTCCTTGGCAAACTGGGCAACCTTGCACCACTGACCAAAGTCGCGGTCATGATTGGTATCCAAGTTGCGCTCGTTGCAGTCACCACCCTGATCTTCGGGCACGATCCGGTTTACCTGGTTTACGGACCGGTAGGCGAGCCTTCGGTGATCTTCTCGATCTTCGATGTGAACGTCTCTAACGAGCAGTTCATCATCATCGTCACGGCTGCGGTTGTCGCGCTCGGTGGTTACTGGGTTCTCAACAAAACCATGGCAGGCTTGATCACCCGTGGTTCCGTTGACTCTGAACTCATGACCGTGCTCGCCGGCACAAACCCTAAGTTCGTTGTTGCAGCTACTTGGGCAGTGGGCACTGGCATCGCTGGTCTTGCCGGCTTGATGGTGCTTCCAAAGGTTGGCTTGAGTCCAACCGGCTTCGCAAATCTCATCGCAGCCTCCATGGCGGGCGCAGTCATTGGCAAGTTCACGCACTTGTGGCGCGCATTCTTCGGCGCACTCATCTTGGGTATCACTCAGGAAGTATTGGTCTTGTACTTGCCTTCAGATGGTCTCCTTGGCACCGCTCTTCGCCCAAGCCTTCCGTTCTTGTTCATGGTTGTTGCTGTTCTTATTTACAGCCGTTCCAAGGATGTTCGTGCAGACACCCAGAAGGTTGAAGTTGCAGCTGTTAACAATGCCTATGAAGTGTCGCTGTCGCACTACCTCACGGTTATGCGTAATCCAAAGGGTCATTGGGATCGCTACGTTGGCTATTTAGCACTCGTGTTGGTCATGGTTGGTATTCCAATTCTCTTCAATGAATACTGGACTGGTCTGATCGCGGTTGGTTTCTGTTACACAGTGGTCTTCTTGTCCTACCGGTTGGTCACAGGTGAAGCTGGAATCATCAGCTTGGCGCAGATCAGTTTCGCCGGTATCGGTGTAATTGCTGCTGCGTACGTCGTCAACAACGACACCGTCTTCGGAGCCAAAGGATCGGTGCCGATCCTGCTTGCGATGCTGATCGGTGGTGTTGTTGCAGGGCTTACCGGCGTTGTCGTCGGCATGGTGTGTTTGCCTCTTGGTCCGCTCTATGCAGCCATTGTCACCTTTGCGTTCGCGCTGCTTATTGACCAAGCGGTCTACACCCGCGATGAATTCTCAAACTTCGGTTCTGGACTTCCATTTGGCCGTCCTGAAATCTTTGGAATGAGCTTCACGACACCGAAGACTTTCTATTGGTTCGGCATGGTCGTGATGTTTGTAGTGATGTTCATGCTTTGGTCGCTACGTCGCTCAACGACTGGTTTGGTGTTCGCCACCATTCGTGCCAGCCGAGTTCGCGCAGCAACCCTGGGCTTTGACATCTTCGTAGCCCGGCTTGGCGTCTTCGCACTCGGAGCTGCGGTTGCAGGTGTCGGCGGAACCATGGTTGCGAGTTTCCAGCTCGTTGCATTCCCTAACGGATTCATCATGGTGATCGGTTTGGTTTGGTTTGCTTTGGCAGTTGCCCAAGGCACCAGCTCGATGGGCGGCTTGGCTGCTGGCGGTATGACTTTGCTCTTGATGCCAGCAATCTTCTCCGAGTTCTTGCCAGAACGCCTAGCCGATCTTCCAGTGTTGTTGTTCGGATTGGTTGCTATCAATATGGTCTCGGACCCAATTGGTATTAACCCAGGTCTGAGAGCACATTTCCGTCACCTTGCCATCAAGATGAGTGGGGGATCCCTGCATACTGCTGAACCGTCAGCTGACGAAAAATCCGAATCCAACGTTCCAGCAGGAGTGTGATCTGATGTCAACAACTACTAACACCACCCTTCGGGCTGATGGAGTAAGTATCCGCTTTGGCGGCGTGCAAGCTCTTAACAAAGTCAGCATGGATGCAAATCCGGGAGAGATCACGGCGCTTATCGGACCCAACGGAGCCGGTAAGAGCACGATGCTCGGCTGCATGTCAGGCACGCTAGAGCAAAATGAGGGTTCAATTTTTATTGGGCAATCTGACGTCAGCAAGGCTTCGCCACAAAAGCGAGCAGCTATGGCGATGGCACGTACTTTTCAGTCACCGCAGTTGGTAACTGAACTCACGGTGCGTGAACATGTGATCTTGGCAATGCGCGCCGGTAAGCAGGTACGTGCTGGCAAGCTAGCGACAACTGGAAGCTTCATTTTGGCTTTGATCCCATTCTTTTCCCGTGGAATCTCGCAAGCGGAAATTGCTTCAGCTGACGTGCTGATTGATGAACTCGGCCTTGGTAAAGATCGTGATAAGGGCCCGTCAGACCTCACTTTGGGCCAACGACGTTTGCTTGAGGTTGCACTCTGTTTAGCAACAGACGCAAAAATCATGTTGCTCGATGAGCCATCTGCTGGTCTTGACCGGGCAGAAACTGAGCATCTTGGTGAAGTCATTAAGGCGCTAGCAAAGGACCGAAATATCACTATCGTTTTGGTTGAGCATGACTTGGAATTAGTGTTCGCTATCTCTTCTCGAGTCTTCGTTCTTGACTTCGGTCAACTCATCGACAGTGGAACGCCAGCAGAAATGCGCGCCAGCAAGGCAGTGCAGACCGCTTACCTTGGAACAGTGGAGGACTAAATGTCGAACGCGAAGATTGAGGTTAAAAACCTCACGCTCAAGTATGGCGACGCGCTCGCTGTTGATAACGTTTCATTCTCGCTTGCTCAAGGTGAGTGCTTGACGATCCTTGGAGCCAACGGTGCGGGCAAGAGCTCAATCGGCAAGGCACTTGCGGGTTTGCTTCCTCCCGCAAGTGGCGCTTTCTTATTGGATGGCGACGATGTCACCACTCTTGAGCCGTTCTTGCTCGCCCAGCGTGGTTTGTCGTACCTGCCAGAAGGCCGTGCAATTTTCCCAACCTTGACGGTTGAAGAAAACCTTATGCTTGGTGCGCGTAAACTGTCCAAGGATCCAAAAGCAGCTGTTGAGAGCGCCTATGAATTGTTTAGCAGGCTAGGAGATCGCCGCAAGCAGCAGGCACGCACCCTTTCAGGCGGCGAGCAGCAGATGCTTGCGGTGGCAAAAGCTTTGATCACTGAGCCGGATGTGCTTGTTGTTGACGAGCTCTCTCTTGGCCTTGCTCCCTTGGTGATCAATGACATCTATACCGCGCTATCTGCAGCACGCGCGAAAAATAATGTGACGATCCTGCTCATTGAGCAGTACATCGACCGCGCATTGAATTTCGCCGATCGCGCAATGTTGATGGTCCACGGGCACGAAGTGTGGAATGGACCTGCTGACAGCAATGCCGAGGGCATCGTTCGCGGTTTCCTTAGCGGAGAATCTGAAGGCGCTGCATAGGTATGAACATCACAAGTGAGGCTCGGATGACTGACATCCGGGCCTCGCTTCTTGTTACACCGCTTTTCTAAACCGGTTGACGGTTGCGCCGTCTATCCGTAGGTTGCAAATTACGTTGTTTGTATCGGCGGTCTCGTGCAGGCGCCCAGCACTCATAGACGTGGATTGCAATGAAAATGTTGGCCTATGCGATCAAGCGCCTAATTTCAGTGGGCAAACAAATGGAGTGCTTTGCACTATCGGAAGTTTCGATGATGCAAAGATCGCGGACCCGAGTTCAGCAGGAGTAATTGCCTAGGAGGTGGCGTGAATCAATTGGCAGGTGAGAAACTGCTGAGCCAGAAATTTTTGCTATTACTCGCCGCAGCATTTGGAGTTTTTCTCGGCAACGGCATTGTCACACCGGTATTACCCGTTTTTGTCAAGGATGGCTTGGGCGGAGGCGATGTTGCAGTCGGTGTTGTTGTCGCGGTGCAAGCAATTTCCGCTATCGCTATTCGGCCTTGGATCACGCCAAAATTCAACACATGGGGTGTGAAACCAATCCTGATCGGCGCGATCATCGCGGTCGCAATCTCATTGGGTTTTAGTGGAATAGTTCATAGTGTCCTTCAGTTGATCGCTCTCAGATTGTTATTGGGTGCTGGTATCGCGGTCTTATTTATCGGGTCATTGACTGCAGTCACGTCGTGGGTTCCTGCGGATCGAGCGGGTGAGTCGATCAGTTTGTTTTCAGTTGCGCCGTACATCAGCATGGGCGTGGGTCCGCTCATCGGTCAGCTGATATTCCACGCGATGGGTTATACATTCACGTTTGCCTTGGCCGGAATTGTGGCAGCTGTCGGCGTTATTGCGATGCTTTTCCTCAAAACTGAACCCTTGACGACGGCTGATTTGATGAATCAGGAGATTGCTTCGAAAAGGTTCTATAAGGGTGCGGTTTGGCCAGGAGTGGTCATTGCACTTGGCATTGTGGGCATGCTGTCATTTGGCGCCTTCATGCCACTCTTCGCTCTTGAAATTCCGGGCCTGCAAATCCAGATCGCATTCCTTATCCTTGCCGTGGTTGTGCTGTTGTTTCGTACCGCTGGGGGCAAGCTCCCAGACAGATGGGGGCCAAAGAAAACAAGCATCGTGGCCACGACAGCCCTAATCATCGGTATGGCTGGAGTCGCAACAACGCCGTTCGCGCTATGGGCCTATATCGCGATTGTTCCGTTCGCCATCGGGCAAGCCCTGCAATATCCAGGTTTGCTATCGCTGACTCTTGAAGACATCTCGGAACGTGATCGGCCCGTCGCGATCTCAACCTTTACATTGTTCTTTGACATATCCCAAGGATTTGGTGGGCTATTTGTTGGAGTTGTTGCCGCAGTTGCTGGGTACCGAGCCGTATTTGGATCTGCTGCTTTGTGCGCCTTTATTGGTCTGATCATCATGTTGCTGGTTGTCATACCAAGGTATGAGGCATCTAAACGACACGCTCCTACAGCGCTGTAATTTCTTTCTCAAGATCTGGAGTTGTGTCGTGTCCTCACTTGGCCAGGAAGATTCGTACACAGAAAAATTGGTGACTCCGAAGTTTTTTCTCGTGTTATTGGCAGCCTTCACCTTCTTCACTGGTGTCGGTATGACCCTGCCGATTCTGTCAATATTTGTTCATCGTGAATTGGGTGGCAGCGATGTCGAGATTGGCCTCGTTGTTGCTATCCAAGCGATCGCAGCAATTGCTGTGCGCCCATTCATAACACCGCAAATCGCAAGGTTCGGCGCGATCCCAATCATTTTCATTGGTGCCACAATCGGAGCGGTAGCTTTGGCGATGATTCCGTTCTCACCAAACGTGATTGTGCTGATTGTTTTACGGCTGGCTCTAGGCGGAGCACAAGCAATGATGATGGTGGCGATGCTGTCTTCGGTGATGGCATGGGTGAGTGAATGGCGACGGGCGGAAGCTGCCAGCGTGTTTTCAGTCGCTCCATATATCGGTTTGGCTTTAGGGCCAGTGCTCGGTCAACTTGTTTATAACTCTGCCGGTTACCGCATCGCGTTCGTCACCGCGGGTGTCATCGCTTTCGTTGGAGCGTTGCCGGTTCTGACTTTACGTAACTTTGATGTGAAAATTGAGGTCGATGACGACGAGGAGGGCGCTGGCCCGCCTGCAAGGTTTTACCTGCCCGCTTTGCTTCCAGGTACTGTCTTGGCGCTCGGCATTGTCGGAATGGTGGGAATGCAAGCCTTTCTGCCTCTGTATGCTCCGCAGTTGGGCACCAGCCAGGTGCAGTGGATGTTCTTCTTTTATGCCGCAATTGTGTTATCGGTGCGGCTCTTTGGGCGCCGGATCCCCGACCGGGTAGGCCCGCGCAACACTGGCATTTGGGCGACATCCTGCATAATTTTAGGATTAGTTGTGATGGCAGTGACGCCGAGTTGGCCTGGTATCTACCTTGCTATCGTGCCATTGGCTATCGGTATTGCGCTTCAATATCCCGGCCTGATGGCTCTGGTGCTTAGCGATGTGAGCGATCGCGTTCGCCCCTCCGCTATCTCAACTTTCACGATGTTCTTTGACATCTCTCAGGGGTTAGGCGGCCTGGTCGTTGGCTTGGCCGCGGCCTTTGGTGGCTATCGGGCTGTCTTTGGATTTGGTGCTGCCTGCTCTGCTGCCGGATTGGTAGTGCTCGTAACCCTGGTGCTCCCTCGATATGCGAAGCAGGAAGGCGAAGTTCTCAAATAACCACGCCGACCCTTGAGGGTTGACTGATATCGTTAGGGTTTCGGTAGCAAAAGTCTTCGAGGATTCTGGCGTGATTGGAGGGGTGATGAGTTCTTCGGTCATTGGCGTTCCCCTGCAGCGCGGCATGGACAATCCCCTTCCTCAACTTTGGGCTCTGCGTCCAGACTCAGTGCGTAGAACCATCACGCTCAACGGCACCCCTGATCCAGACTGGGCTAGTGGAATCCTGCTCAACGGAATAGCGCGCGATATCGCGGTTGATGCCCAAGGCAAGGTCAGTTGGGAACACTCGGCGCAATTGTCGGCTCGCACTGATGCCGCGGGTGCTCTCGTGACCATAGACGTGAGCGATGATTCGCATAGACGCTCGCTGACCCAAGATCTCAAAGGCCGAAATATCGGTCCAGGTTTTCGAAGTCACATTTCCAAACTCGAAGAGTCTTATGACCCAAATTCGCTCATCGGCTGCATGCTTGATGAGCTCTCGGGGATGCGCCATGTTGCCGGTTATGGCCGCATTGTGTCGGCACCTCAAAGTCCGGGATTCCTTGCAAATTCCCCTCAGGTCGGAACCTGCGCTGGATGGCGCGCGGGAGGAATTTCGGCAAACGCCACCGACCAAAATATTTTGGGTGAGCTTCCGCATGCCCCGACCATTCATGAACTCGTTACCCAAGGTCCGGCCTGGCATTTCGAGGATGAGGTGCCTTTCGGAACGATGCAGCGTCGGCGATTGCTCGATATTTATCGCGCCGCTGATAATTGTGTTGAACTTGAAATGTGGTTTCGAGATTCGCTACACCGCGCCGTCGATGATGATGGGGCACTTCACGAGTACGTAGTCACGGGTGAACTCGATGGCAGCGGCGTGCTTGTGAAGGCCAAAGCCACAGCTCGCACCCTTCCGATGGGAGATTGCCCAATGGCAGCCGAGCACGTAACGTTACTCCTTGGCCGAACCCCCGATCAGCTTGACGAAGGTGTGCGGATGCACCTTCGTGGCGAACTTGGCTGCACGCATCTCAATGATGCAATGAGATTTATTCGCTCGACCGACGTGATGCTAAACCAACTCAGGTGAAAGTGAGATCAAAAATGGAAGCACTACTTGCAGAACTACGCGAGTTTTTGACCAAGGAATTTCCTGCTTGGAGCGCGAAGTGGCCCGATGGTGAACTCTGGGAAGCTAAGTTGGACTGGCAGCGCACGATGGCTGAAGGCCGCTGGTCGACTGCGACCTGGCCGCAAGAATTCGGCGGGCGTGGGCTTGGCACGATGGAGATGCTGGCCATTGAAGATGTTGTTGCGCAATTTGGCGTGCCGCAGATTCCTGGCATGATTGGCGTTAAGAATGTTGCGCCCACACTGATGAGGTTTGGCACTGAAGAGCAACGCAAATCTGTTGCGCGGATCGCCAACACCGATGAGTTTTGGTGCCAAGGGTTTAGCGAGCCAGGCGCTGGTTCAGACCTTGCCTCGCTTCGCACGCGGGCAGTGATTGATGGCGATGAGTTCGTTATCAACGGGCAAAAGGTGTGGACTTCAAACGGCATGTATTCAACCCACATGCAGTTGCTTGCCAGAACCGACCCGGATGCACCAAAGCACAAGGGTATATCGGCAATCGTGGTACCTATCAATACACCGGGTCTTGAAGTTCGACCAATTAAGCAGATCAACGGTGGCGCTGAATTCGCTGAAGTTTTCTTCACTGATGTTCGGGTTCCGGTAGCAAATCTGATTGGTCCTTTGAATGAGGGCTGGAACGTCACGATGACCACTTTGGGTCATGAGCGAGCTGGTGTGGCGGTCTTTGCCGGTCGCTTAGAGCAGCGAATCCGTAACTTGATTGAAGATGTCACCAAGCAAGACTCCCCGGTCTCTCCAGTTATCTCAGATCAACTTGCTGAGCACTACGTAGAAAGTCGTGTGCTCGGAATGATGGGTGCGCAGATGCTTGCGAAAATTGCAGATGGTGTGGCACCTGGCTCTGAATCGTCAGTTATCAAAATGGTCTGGAGTGAGTTAAGCCAGCAAGTTGACACCACGATCATGCAACTTTCCGGAGTTGAGGGCATTACTGGTGACGATAACGACGCAAAGTCTGGTTATCTCTCAGCACGATCGGCAACGATCGCGGCAGGCACTTCAGACATCGTTAAGAACATCATTGGTGACCGCGTTCTCGGTCTCCCCCGCGACTAAGAGATTCGAAGGAAACCAACGTGAATATCTCAACAACTACGTCGTCAGAGCGCGCAGATTTTCGTGCCAGTCTCCGAAATTTCTTCGAAGACATCTCACCTGAATCACGAGTGCGAGAGGTCATCGCTAGCGGGAGTGGCTTGGATGAAACTGTTTGGCGCGGACTTGCTACTGACCTAGGGGTTTCAGGTTTATTGATCCCTGAAGAGTTTGGTGGGCAAGGTATGAGCATGGCTGAAATGGCTATCGCTCTGGAAGAAGCGTCTCGCGCAATTGCGGTCGTGCCTCTATTGGCAACGAGCGTGCTTGCACCACTCGCCATTCAACTTGCAGGGGATACAGCAGCAAATGCTGAACTTTTGCCTGTGCTTGCAGATGGCAGCGAGATCATGACAGTCGCGTTTCTTGACGGAGCCGGTGTAGGCACTGTTGCACGCGATGAAAATGGCTGGAGCATTTACGGTAGCAAAACTGCCGTGCTCAATGCGAACGTTGCCAACCGACTTTTGGTAATAGCCACAACACCAACGGGAACGGGACTGTTCTTAGTAGACGCTAAGGCATCCGGTGTAGTGGTCACTCCTCAAAATTCGCTTGACCTGACCCGCCCTACTTCCTTAGTAACTTTTGAAGGTGCGGCAGCAACTCGAATTGGCGCTGAATATAGCGAGGCATCTCAGGTGCTCAATGCTTTTGGACGAATAGCGGTAAGCGCTGAAATGCTCGGCATGTCAGAGAAACTGATGGAAGTTTCTGTTGAGTATGCAAAGACCCGTGTGCAATTCGGCAAGCCGATTGGTGCCTTTCAGGCCATAAAGCATCGTTGCTCGGAAATGTTCGCCCATGTGGAATCAATGCGCGCAGCCGTTGAAGCCGCTTCACTTGTGGATCCAAGCGATAAAGCCGTTTTACACGAGCAGGCACTCGTCGTTAAGGCTTATTCTGCCCGGTTTGCCCCCTGGATTGCTGAAGCAACAATTCAAGTGCATGGCGGAATAGGGTTCACTTGGGAACATTGCGCACACCTTTACCTGCGACGTGTGAAGACAGATGAAATTCTCTTCGGGGATGCGCTGGCTTGTCGTTTTCAACTTCAACAACTTTTAGGACTTAGCGCATGAGTAACGCATACATCGTAGACATCGTTCGCACACCCGTTGCACGAGTCAAGCGCGATGGAAGTTCGTTTACCCCGATGCATTCAGCAGATTTGATGGCTGTGACCTTGCGCGCACTCGTTGAGCGCAATGGGTTTGACCCTGCATTGATTGATGATGTCATTGGGGGCTGTGTTACTCAGATTGGTAGGCAGAGCAACAACATCACGCGAAGTGCTGTCTTATCGGCAGGGTTTCCCGAGTCGGTGCCAGCAACCACAGTTGACCGTCAATGCGGATCCTCAATGCAGGCTGTTGCCTTTGGCGCACAGGGTGTTCAAGCTGGTGCTTATGATCTCGTGATCGCTGCGGGTGTTGAGTCGATGAGCACTACGCCAATGTTTAGTAATAAGAATGGTGAAGATGCATTTGGGCCAGCAGTTGCTGCTCGTTATGCCGGAGGTGGCCTAATTGAACAAGGGATTTCAGCAGAGCTCATCGCTTCGCGCTGGGGCTTAAGCCGGGAAGCAATGGATGCATATTCAGTTCAGTCGCATCAGCGCGCTGCCGCAGCTCAAAATGCAGGCACCTTGGCAAAACAAATCGTTCCAGTGACCCTTCCAGATGGAACCGTCATCTCAGCCGATGATGGAA
This sequence comes from Actinomycetota bacterium, assembly GCA_947472655.1. GTDB lineage: Bacteria > Actinomycetota > Actinomycetes > S36-B12 > S36-B12 > UBA11398. The sequence continues at coordinate 12,959 of CANJCG010000010.1, read as the reverse complement.
TTCGTGCAGAGAGCTCGCTTGAAGGCCTAGCTGCTCTCAAGACGGTCTTCATGAATGACGGGGCGCTTGCACGCTTCCCGGAGATCAGTTGGTCTGTAACAGCTGGAAATGCGTCGCAGCTCAGTGACGGCGCGTCCGGTGTGCTCATCATGGGTGAAGAAATGATGAAGAAGCTCGGAGTGAAACCTCGCGCTCGAATCGTTGCTTCATCTGTTATCGGCGACGACCCTTTGGCGATGCTTTCTGCGGTTATTCCAGTAACCAACAAGACCTTGGCAAAAGCCGGCCTTACCTTGGCTGACATCGATGCTTTTGAGGTCAACGAAGCTTTCGCGGCGCCTGTTCTGGCTTGGCTCAAGGACACCGGCGCTGACGAGGCGAAGGTCAACATGAATGGTGGAGCGATTGCACTTGGACATCCACTCGGCGCCTCGGGTGGCCGCTTGTTGGCATCCTTGCTCGTCACCTTGGAAGAGACGGGTGGCCGATACGGATTCCAGACCATGTGTGAGGCCGGCGGCCTGGCAAATGGCCTGATTATTGAACGTTTGTAGACCGGTGCTCCCTCATGTGAGGTCGCGCTCACTTTGGGGTATTGCCTAGCAACCCGCTCACTGGTTGCCGTAGGGTTGCGCCCGACCCAAAGGCTTGCGGTCACCCCTTGCAGCCTGGAGCAAAAGTGTTTCGGACACCCCCGAGTCATGCTTTTGACCTCGATACCCATGTTTTCTTTTCTAGGAGTTCTTCGTGAATCTGCTCACCTTGTTGGAAATGGTTTCCGGTGGCTACGACGACCGCATCGCTGTTGGCGGCCTATCCGATGGCATGACTTATGCCCAACTGCGCGCAGCCGCAGCACGTGGCGGCAAGCTGATCGAGGACTCGGGAGCCAAGAGTGTTATTTTCTGTGGCGAGAACGGCCCGTCATTTCCAATTGCACTCTTTGCAGCTGGTTTTTCCAAGGTGCAGTTTCTCCCTTTGAACTACCGTCTCGCTGAGGAGTACATCCACAAGGCAATCATGGGAATGCCAGCCCCATACATCGTCACGGACAACCCAAGCATCGTTCCAGAAGGTTCAGCTCAGGTTGTTATGAGTTTTGATGAATGGATCGCCAAGACAAGTGCGGGTGAAGTGCCGGTCTTTGCAAGTGAACCAGATCCTGAAGACATCGCAATTCTGCTTCAGACCAGTGGCACGACTTCGGCTCCAAAGAGCGCAGTACTTCGTCACAAGCATCTCGTTGCATACGTCCTTGGCTCGGTCGATTTTGCTAGTGCAGAACCGTCAGATGCAATGGTGGTTTCAGTGCCGCCGTACCACATTGCTGCAGTAGCGAACTTGCTGTCCAACTTGTATGCAGGTCGACGGGTTGTGTACTTGGATCGCTTTACTCCGACAATTTGGCTTGACACCGTTGAGCGTGAAGGCGTCACGAATGCAATGCTCGTTCCCACAATGCTTTCGCGCATCGTGGAACACATGGAAGAAACCGGGCGCCAAGCTCCGCCGACTCTTCGCAGCCTGAGTTACGGCGGTGCTCGTATCGCGCAGGCAACCCTTGAGCGCGCGCTTGGTTTGTTCCCGAACGTTGGGTTCGTCAACGCTTACGGGCTTACCGAAACATCATCATCCGTTGCTGTCTTTGGACCCGATGACCATCGTGAGTCTTTCGTCAGCACAGATCCAGAAGTTCGGGCCCGGTTGGGATCCGTCGGTAAGGTGCTGCCTAACGTAAACATGCAGATCCGTGACGCCGAAGGCCTTCAATTGCCGTTAGGCGAGGCTGGTGCAATCTGGGTAAGCGGCGAACAGGTTTCGGGTGAATACCTTGAAAGCGGCAAGGTCGTTGACGATGAAGGCTGGTTCAACACTCGCGATCGCGGTTGGCTGGACGCAGGCGGCTTCCTATTTATTGAGGGCCGCACTGATGACACGATCATTCGCGGTGGAGAAAACATCGCTCCTGCGGAAATTGAAGAGGTCATTCACCGTCACCCAGCAGTTCTGGAATGTGCAGTTGCGGGTGTTCCCGATGACGAGTGGGGCCAGCGCATTGCAGCTTTTGTCGTTCTACGTGAAGGCATGACAGCAACAGAAGAAGACATTAAAGACTTCTGTCGCGAGAAGCTTCGTTCGTCAAAGACGCCTGACTACGTTCGCTTGCGCCATGAATTACTGCCGCAGACTGCAACAGGTAAATTACTGCGACGCAACCTCGTCACCGAGTTCGCGCTACACGCAGAAGAAAACTAAGAGCACGACCAATTCAAGGAGTGTGTGCTTTGTCTCTTGACCTTGATATTTTGACGGTAAGAATTCCGCCGCAGGATAATCCCGAGTGTGAGTTCTTTTGGCAAAGTGGGGCTGACGGAAAGCTTCGATTTAAGTGTTGTCAGGACTGCGGGTATTTCTCGCACCCACCGACACCTCGATGCCCTAAGTGCTTAAGCACAAAGGTTGCGCCCGAAGCTGTTTCGGGTAAAGGAACCGTGCTGAGTTTCACCGTCAATGTGCAGCAGTGGATCCCGGGTCAAGCGCCATACATGATTGCTCTGGTCACGATGGATGAGCAACCTGATTTGCGTTTAACAGCGCTTCTCGTCGGTGTTGCTCTGGATAGCGCGCCAGGAGATGTCATTGGCAGCAGAGTAGAAACTCGCTTCCTTTCCCGTGACGGAATCTATTACCCGACCTTCGTTCCGGAAGGATCACCAGCATGAGCAACAATCCAGAGCGCCTTTCATTTATTAGCGGTATCGGGCGGTCAGCCTCAGGCCGGCGCCTTGGTCGCACCGCGATGGATCTGACACTCGAGGCAGCTCTTGAAGCGATTGAAGACGCTGGCTTAAAGCGCGAAGACATTGATGGCATTGCGACCTATCCGGGTGGTGACGCTATTGCTTCTCGCGGTTTTGGTGGACCTTCTGGGCAGCAGGTGCAAGATGCACTTCGTCTTGATCTGAACTACATCTACGGATCTGGTGAAGGTGCAGCCCAACTTGGTGCGATGATCGAAGCGACGATGGCTATTGCCTCAGGTCTGGCTAAGCACGTACTGGTGTTTCGTACAGTTACCGAATCTACGATGCAAGGCATGAAGGGTCGAAACCCAGGGCAAGGCATGCAAGCAGCGTCAGGCTTCATGGAGTTCCTGGCACCTTTTGGCGCGATTTCAGCAACGAACTGGTTTGCTCAGGTTGCGCAATTACACATGCACAAATATGGGACAACCCGAGAGCAACTCGCGCAGATTGCGCTGACCTGTCGCACAAATGCAGGAGCAAACCCCCGCGCCGTCTATCGTGACCCCCTCACAATGGACGACTATTTAAACGCACGAATGATTTCAACACCATTGTGCTTGCTGGATTGTGATGTTCCTGTTGATGGTTCAACTGCGGTAGTCATTTCACATGTTGATTACGCAAAGGATGCGCCAAAGATTCCTGTGCATGTGAATGCAGTTGGCTCGGCTCAGTATGGACGTCCTTCGTGGGATCAATACGAAGACATGACCTCGATGATGGCGCAAGGTGTAGCCAAGCAAATGTGGTCGCGTACCGACCTCAAGCCTGCAGACGTTGATGTTGCCGAACTCTATGACGGTTTCAGCATTATCACTCTGGCTTGGATTGAAGCTCTCGGCTTCTGCGCGCAGGGTGAAGGCGGCGCATTTATTGAAGGCGGGCAGCGTATTGCTCGTACGGGTGACTTACCGATTAACACTCATGGCGGTCAGCTTTCCGAAGGACGACTCCATGGTTTCGGCCATGTCTATGAAGCGGCAGCGCAATTGCGCGGTGAAGCTGGCGAACGTCAGATTCCTGATGCAGAAGTGATCGTTGCAGCCAATGGCGGTGGCCCAATTGCCGGTGCGATGTTGTTGACTCGAGGGATTTCCAGCTAAGGATCTCCAAACAGTTCAAGGAGAGCATCGATCTTTAGCCAAGGATGTAAATTTTCTTCGTTAAATTAGTGAAAACGATGAACTTTCCCCGGTGTTGCTGAGATATTTACTTATACGATGGATGACTTTGATTCATCCCGTGTAAACGAGTCATAGGTTCTCGAAGGGATCAGCATGAGCCTCAGCGGAAAAGTTGCTTTCATTACTGGCGGTGCGATGGGTTTTGGTTACGCCTTTGCTGAAACCCTTGGGCGTGAAGGGGCGTCCGTTGTCATTGCAGAGATCAATATGGAAGGTGCAGATTTAGCGGCCCGTCGTTTACAGGATCAAGGGATTCGCGCTATCGCATTACCGTGTGATGTATCGGATGAAGAAGCTGTGGACTCTGCCATTGCGAAAACCATCGCAGAGTTTGGTGGAATCGATATTTTGATAAACAATGCGGGATTGCATTTGACGAAGTACAACTTGCCCTTTACCACCCTTGCTCGTGCGGACGTTCGGGCGCTGTTTGATGTCAACCTGATGGGCGTAGTGAACTGTTCAGTAGCTGCTTTCGAAAGCATGAAGAGTCGCGGTGGCGGAAACGTCATTAATATTTCATCGATGGCTGGAAATATGGCCTCTTCTCCGTACGGTGTTTCAAAGATGGCAGTTCGAGGGTTAACGATTGCCTTTGCTAAAGAATTTGCTGATTCTGGGATTCGCGTTAATGCTATTTCACCGGGATTGATGGCAACAGACAGTGCCATGGCCGACCTTCCACCTGCCATGGTGACCTCGATTATCAATGACATGCAATTCATTCACCGGCAAGGAGAAGTCGCAGATATCGTCAATATGATGATGTTCTTAATTTCTGACAAAGCGAGTTTCATCACCGGTGAAACCTTTAAGGTAAGTGGCGGAGCCGCGCTGTCCAGTTAAGAGAAAGCTTGGCAATGTCTAACCTTTTATCCGCAGCAACCGTCGTTCTCGTTCGCAATGGGAACCAAGAAATTGAGTTGCTGTTAATGAAACGCCCCCAACAGGGGTCATTCGCTAATGCGTGGGTATTTCCAGGTGGGCGGGTGGAAGTGGAAGACGTGATTCACGAAGACGATAGCGAAGTTGATGTTGCGCGAAGAACAGCAGCACGTGAAACCTTTGAAGAAACCGGGCTAGAGATTAATGCATTAGACCTCTCGCATTTTGCTGTTTGGCTGCCACCCCCTCAAGCACCAAAGCGATTTCATACGTGGTTTTTCATAGGGCAGGCTCCAGTGGACGCTGAGGTACGACTGCCTGATGGGGAACTCGTGGATCATGCCTGGATGACTCCGGCAAAAGCAATTGCAAGCCATCAAAATAATGAGATTCATCTGATGCCTCCTACCTTTGTTTCGATCCATCAATTGCTCAATGTCACCACTATCGCCGAGGCGTTAGCTGTGGGAATGGCAGAGAAAACACCGCTGTATGAGAGTTTCATTGTCCAGGTTGATGAACGCCCTACAGTCGTATGGACAGGGGATAGTGAACATCCAAGTTCTCTAGGCATGGTGGGCAAGCATCGACTTATCATGGGTGAATTACCTTGGATATTCGACAATGATCAGTTGTAACAACGTGCGTTCATGACACTTTCGAGCGCAGGAACCTAGACTAAATGCCATAAATAGGGTAAATAGTATTAACCTCCTAAATTACTTTTTTAGTGGAAACTATTGTGTAACGATTGTGCGAAAATGCTTGACCCCATCGAATGACACTCGTAACCTCTCCTTCACTCTTCATCTAGGTCGTACTGCTCTGTGGAGAGAGTTGCGCAATGTGCGTGGCGCTTGTATCGAAAGGTTAGATTCATGCAGGTTTCAAAGACTCATCGATCTCGAAGAGCAGCATTTGTTGTGGGAAGTCTAGGCGCCGCAGTGGTTATTTCTGGGGCTGGAATGGGCGCAAATGCCGCACCAACACCTAAGCCAGTGACCGCAGCCAACACGGCTTCATGTGCTCCACAAGACGGAATTGACAAGAGCACCATCAAACTTGCCTTCATTACTTCTGCCACCGGCGGCAATGCAGCTGGTTTCGCGGGTTCATTTGAAGCAGCTTCTCTGCGCTTAGCCCAAGAAAATGCCAAGGGTGGCATTTTTGGTCGCAAGCTTGTACTTCAGAAGTATGACGATAACTCAAACGGAGCCACTCAGTTAGTTGCAGCAAGTCAGGCTATTGAGCGCGATAAGAATTTTGGCGTGCTCAACATTGTGAACGCTGAAACGATGTATCCAATCTTGGACAAAGCAAGCGTGCCAACAATTGGTCTAGTTCTGCCATCAACAGGTCTGTACCGCAGCATCTTCGGAGCCGCTGGCACCAGTGTCGCTAACGTGACTACAACTTCAGGTGCAAAGCGCGTTGCTCAAACAGGCGCCAAAACTATGGCCACCATTGCTTTCCCAGTGCCGGCTGCTTTGGCTGTCGCTGCGGGATTTGCTAAGTCGCTACCGCTGGTTGGTATGACCAACGTGCTGGCCATCAACGACGCTCCTTTTGGTGCCTACGATGCCACGTCCACTGCGCTGAAGATTAAGTCTTCAGGTGCAGAAGGTGCATACCTGGTACTTCAGGTTGATGGTGGGCTCTCAGTGATGTCTGCGCTTAAGCAGCAGGGTGTCACTCTTAAGGCTCCATTCATGGCCGGGCTTTCAGATCCAATTGTCATTGCAAACGCAAAGGGTGGCCTTGATGGAGTCATTGGCTCTACCTATGGAACAGTGCCTCCAGGTGTCACCGGCCGCCCAGGATTGCGCACCTACACGAACGCAATGCTCGCGGCTGGGTTTAATCCTTATGGCCCAAATCCACCGTCAGCTTATGTTTCGGCAGACACGATGATTAAGGGCTTGAAGCTTGCCGGCCCTTGCCCAACCCGTGTTGCAGTCGTGAATCAGTTGCGCAACCAGAGCAACATCACTGGTGCCGGACTGCTCCCCGAGCCAATTAGCTACAAGCCTGGTTTGAGTCCAAATGGCAACCCTGCTAAGTGCACCTGGTTCATTCAGGTCATCAGCGGAAAAATGGTTCCAGATAAGGCACCTACCTGCGGTGATTACATGGATGCAACAACTGGCCAAATTCTAAAGGGCTAGTACGTAGCAGTTCCTGGTGGTGGGTGTCAGCTTCGGCTGGCACCCACCACTCTTTTTCCCAAGAGCTTGTTGAAGAAAGTACTGGCTTGAGCTGAATGAATTCCTAGCGGAATCAACGAGCTAAGGCCGTAAAAGCCCGGAAAGCAAAGAACGCATGGCAGCCACCGACGACTCCCTAGCTGCTAGCGGATCTGGCGCGTTGGCGATGAATAGTGCTGCTTCATCGACTGCAGCCAGCAAGATATGCGAAAGCACTTCGATCGGTTGTTCCCGCAGGGTTCCTTGAGAAATAGCATTCGAGAGAAGAAGTTGGATGGAACCAAGTCCGTAACTGGCTTCCAACTCGCGCCACAATGGCCAGCCGAGAACAGCAGGACCATCAATCAGGATCACTCTTTGGATCTCTGGTGTTGTTGACGCATCGAGAAATCCGAGTAGCCCAGCTTCAAGCCTGGCAAAAGCGTCGTCTGACTGTTGCAGGGGTTGAGCGGAGGACGTAAGCCCCACCTGAATCACATTGAAGACCTCAAGGAACAAGGCTTTTTTGCTGCCAAAGTGGTGATAGAGCGCGCCGCGAGTGACCCCAGCCTCGCGAACAATTTCCTCAGTGCCGGTGGCGAAGTAGCCCTTGGAAACGAACAGAAGGCGTGCCGCATCTACGAGAGACTGCCGAGTGTCCAAGGCATGGGCAGCAACATTTGCGGAAGGCAATGTTGGTTTTTCTTCGTGAACCCCTTGCGCGCGCTCCATGGCATAAGTATGGTTCACATACAGGTTGTATGTACAACCGTACTCGCCTAGCCATCCACATCTAAGGAGTGATCCACATGTCTGACCCTTTAGCGATTGTGCAAGAGTTCTGCGATCTGATGGTCAAGCGTGATCCAGAGCCGCTGAGAAAATTCCTGACAGCAGATTCGGTGTACCAAAATTGCGGGATGACAGCATCAGTTGGTGTCGAAGCAATCCTGCAGAATTTGGCGGCACAATTCACCATGTTCCCAGTCTCATATGAATATGTCATGAAGAGCATTGCCGCAAATGGTAACTCCGTACTGACTGAGCGCCTCGACATGATCGATACGCCAACAGGTGTTCAGGGTGTGCCGGTGATGGGCACGTTCGTTATTGAAGACGGCAAGATTCGCCGCTGGCACGATTACTGGGACACAGCATTGCCAATGAAAATGATGACTGGCGTTGATGTTTCAGATCTCGTACCAATCAACTACTAATACCTGCCTAGTAAATAAGTGTGGCGCAGATCCTTTCGGATCTGCGCCACACTTATTTGAATTAAGAAACTACTACTCGGTCCAGCCCATGAGCTTGGTTTCGAGATGCTGGTTGAATCCTTCGATTCCGTTCTGACGTCCGATGCCACTGGTCTTGTAACCACCGTACGGTGCATCAGCGCCGTACCAGTTGCCACCATTAACCGAAGCAGAACCTGAACGAATGCGATTTGCAATGTTCATTCCGCGATCGAGTGAAGCTGACCAGACGCCAACACCGAGACCGTACTTGCTGTCGTTAGCAATGCGGATTGCATCCTCGTCATCGTCATAAGGGATCACGCAAAGGACAGGTCCGAAGATCTCTTCCTGCGCGATGGTCATTGAGTTATCAACATCGATGAACAGTGTTGGCTCAACGAACCAACCTTTTGGCTGGCTAGCCGGACGGCCTCCACCAACAACGAGGTTTGCGCCCTCGGCTTTACCCTTTTCGATGTATTCAAGAACGCGAGTGCGCTGCAACTGGCTGATCTGTGGTCCCATGAGGTTTCCAGGATTACGAGGATCACCGTATGGAATGTTCTGCATCACTGCAGTCAAGATTGCAACGCCTTCTGCATAACGGCTACGTGGCAACAAGATGCGGGTTTGCAAAACACAACCCTGGCCTGCATGTGAGCATGAACCTGCAACGCTTGGCAGAGCGAGCGCGAAGTCAGCATCGTCACACACGATCATTGCCGACTTGCCACCCAGTTCTAGGAACACTCGCTTGAGGGTCGCAGCACCCTTCTCCATGATGCGCATACCGGTACGAGTCGAACCAGTAAATGACATCATGTCGACGCGTGGATCAAGGGTGAGCTCTTCACCCACGAGGTGATCAGACGAAGTCACGACGTTAAATACGCCAGCGGGAATATCAGTCTGCTCGCCGATGAGACGACCTAAACGTGTTGCATTCCAGGGTGTATCTGGAGCTGGCTTGAGCACAACGGTGTTGCCCGTGGCCAAGATTGGCCCGATCTTGTTCGCTGTTACTTCGAATGGGAAGTTCCAAGGCACAACAGCGCCAATAACACCAAGAGCCTCCTTGCGCACTTTGCGCTTGGAAACGGAACCCAACTTCATGTCATCGGGGAGCGACCGCTCCCATTCGAAAGATCCGATGTAGTTCGCTGGCCAACGGAAAGCATCTTCTAGCGGCCATTCCAACTGCGCCGAGTAGGTCAGCATGACGGGAGTACCAACTTCGTCAACAAGTTCGGCACGAAGTTGTTCCTTTTCTGACTCAAGCGCCACCTGGAGTTGATCAAGACAATGCTTACGGAACTTGTGATTTGTTGACCAGTCAGTGTTATCAAAAGCATTGCGAGCCGCACCAATGGCGCGGTTCATATCTTCTTTGGAACCGTCAGCAACCTGACCCAGCACTTCTTCAGTGGCGGGGTTGATGTTGTCGAACTCAGCACCAGTTGAAGAATTGACGAGCTTGCCGTCAATCAGCATTCGCTTTTCTGGTGTGTATGGGCCAATTGGTGGGAACTCAGACATCAGTGTCCTTTCATCATCCGAATGCTCAAATTAGAGAGATCGGTCTAGGTTTTTGAATAGATGAAGATGTGGGCTATTCGGTAATCGAGATTGCTCGCTCGGGGCAAGCAGCTGCGCCCTCACGAGCAAGGGATTCTTGTCCGGCAGGTACTTCATAGTTGCGAACGGCCAAATAGCCATCACTGTCGAGCGTGTAAACGGCTGGGGACGCGGCATTGCATCGAGCATGCCCCGTGCATTTCTCGACGTCTACGGTAACAATCATGCAGTCCTCCCTGCGGATATTGACGAACGGTCGTGTCGTAAGGCCCACGACCTCTGCGGAACAATCAAGCGACAAAAAGCACGAAAGTCTCTCAGGTGAAACGACGCTAGCAGCGGTCTTGATTTAGCACAATGACTTTGACTGAAATATCTGAAGTTAGATGTGAATAAGTACTGATGCTGCGGTGAGTTCCTGAATCGAGCCCGACCGCAGCATCAGTACTTGAAATAGAGCCCTACTCAATACCCATCATTGGCTTGATGAATGGGGCATCCCAAGAACCGGTAAGTCCCGAGGCGACGTAACCTGCATCAACAATGAAGTTAATACCATTGACGTAACTCGCGGCGTCGCTGCAAAGGAAGGCGAGTGGGTAAGCCTGATCCATTGGCTCAGCGGCTGGAATGCCTAGATTATCGCGGTAATCTTGTGCGAAACCAAGCCATTGCTCGGCATTTGCGCGAGCAAGCGGAGTGTTTGTTGGGCCAGGAAGGATTGCGTTAATCCGGATGCCCTTGCTCAAGAATTGATGTGCCTTCTTTGCAGTGTAGGCAAGGAAAGCCTGCTTTGCGAAACTGTAGGTGGCAGTGTTGTCGTGAGCAGCAATCCAGGCCGCTCCAGCTTCGAAGGTAGGAGTTTCTAGGTACTCATCGAGCACTGGAAGTGCGCGCTCCCATCCAAGGCCAGCCACTGATGAGATGACGGCAACTGCTGATCCGCGAGGAACCATGCCAGCGTCAATTGCGCTTTCCACGAGGTGGCGCTGCCCAAGGAAGAGTGTCTTTTCGATGCCTTCTTCGCCATCAGCCACTCCGGCACACAGGAATACTGCATTCACTGGACCATTAACCTTGGCCAATGCTGCATCAATGCCTGGACGGTCGCGCAAGTCCATCTGGATGTTCGTGACATCAGATCGGTTGCTCACCACAAGATCCATGACGGTAACTTTCGCGCCAAGGTCAAGGAGCAAATTGGCAAGGGCCTCGCCCATGCCGCTGCCGCCACCAACGATGAGGGCATGACGCCCGTCATAACGAAATGCTTCAATACCCATCTTAAACTCCCAATAATTGGTCATATCTGACTTATTGACCCGATTTCAAGCAAACCTTGCCGGATTGCTGACGAATTATTAGCACGGTAGATGGCGATTGTCTGCCACTTTAAGCAAATAGCGAGTGCATGATTTTTCTTCGTGAAAATGCTTGCAGGCAGTCGGCTGTTCTGCGTATGCTCCTACAACATTTAGACGTACCCTTGCCCGTGTCTCACCCGAGATACGTGAAAAATTATCATCCAAGAAGGGTGAATGCATGACGTATGTAATCACCGAAGCTTGTATCGATGTTTTGGACAAGACGTGCGTCAAAGAGTGTCCGGTTGATTGCATCTACGAAGGTTCGCGTGCTTTGTACATCAACCCAGAAGAGTGCATTGACTGCGGAGCCTGTGAACCAGTCTGCCCTAGCGATGCTATTTATTATGAGGAAGAGCTCCCCGAGGAAAGCCTCGCCAGTCTGGAAGACAACGCCAGATTCTTCACAGAGGTCCTAGAAGGCCGCGACCTTCCGATTGGGATGCCTCTAGGAGCAAAGGCCTTTGGACCAGTAGGAGTAGACACCTTTCTGGTGCGCACAGCACCCGCGAAACCAAGCGAATAAACAACTTTCAACATGAAGTCAACTAAAGGAGAGCTACATGGCTGAGTATGGTGCAGCGGCAGCTGTTTCGGACCCCGAGCAGGCAGCAAAACTCGATGCCTGGCAGTACGAACGATCAAATACTCCGCGCGAGTACTACATCAACCTGCGAGCGCAGTGCCCTGTTGACTTTGAACAGCATCGCGGCGCGGCCGGAGACGGAGTTGTCGCAGCCGTTATGAATCGAGCGGATATCGAAGAAGTCTTGCGGAATACTGAAATCTTCAGCGCCGAATTTGGAATTATGGGCAGTGAAGAGCCGGTCATTCCTCTTGGCGTAGATCCACCGCTTCAGGCGATGTATCGCCGAGTGCTTGACCCACTGTTTTCGCCAAAGAAGATGGCGGCGCTTCAGCCAACCGTCGCCACGCAGGTCAACCGCATGATTGACGCCTTTATTGACAAGGGTGAAGTCGAGTTCAGCGAAGAATTGGCTGTGCCTCTTCCTTGCCTAACGTTCCTGTCACAACTTGGCCTTCCGGGTGAAGAACTCGACTCCATGGTCAACTGGAAGAACATCATGATTCGCCCAGAAATCGTGGCGGGAAGTCGTGAAGCCGGCATGGAATTGCAGGCAAAAACTGCAGGTGAGATCTACCAGCGGTTCGCCATGGAGATGGAAGCTCGCCGCACGGCACCACGCGACGATCTCATTTCATACTTCATGACGGTCACAGTTGAAGACGGGCGCAATCTCACTGACAGTGAAATTCTGCGTATCCTCTTCTTGCTACTGGCTGCAGGATTGGACACCGTAACAATTTCGTTGCAGGCGATCTTCCATTACCTTGCGCTCCATCCAGAAGCACAGCAATTGATTCACGATGATCCTACGCAGATCGACAACGTCATCGAAGAACTCTTGCGCTGGGAAACTCCAGTGCAAAATATCACCCGTATTGCAAAAGTGGATACGGTGCTTTCCGGATGCCCAATTCCCGCCGGAATGTTTGTCGTGGCAGCAATTCCCGCCGCGAATGTGAATGTGGATCAGCCAGAAACAATGACCGTTGATCTCACCAGAGGAGACAAGTCGCACCTGTCATTTGGTGGTGGAAATCACCGCTGCTTGGGTTCACACCTTGCTCGTATGGAACTGCGTACAGTGCTGACAGAGTGGCACAAGCGGATACCGTTTTACTCGATCAAACCAGGCAC
>CANJCG010000009.1 GCA_947472655.1 Actinomycetota bacterium | reverse complement strand
GGTCTTACCTTTTTCTCGCGCTTCAATAGCAGCGCGCAAACCTGCACCACCCGCACCAATAACAACGACGTCGAATTTGTAACGCTCGATCTGTTCCATGAGTCAGATTCCTTCGTTGACTTAGAAGAAGTAGAAGTTAGTGATGGCGCCTGAGGCAACTTCACGGACGTAAAAGTCTGCGAGTGCCACGCCAATGAGAGAAATCCACGCAAAGCGAGGGTGGTGCGGGTTGAGCTTTGAAACGAAGGTCCAAGCCTTGTAGCGCACCGGGTGCTTAGAGAAATGCTTCAACCGTCCGCCAATTGTATGGCGGCATGAATGGCACGACAGCGAGTAAAGCCACAGGAACGTCGCATTGAGAAGTAACACAACCGTGCCGACACTCATATGTCCCCAGGCCCCATCAGCATTACGGAAGGCAATGATCGCGTCGTAGGTCAAGAGCACGTTAAAGACCAAACCGGCGTAGAAGAAGTAGCGGTGACTGTTGTTCAAAATCAATGGAAAACGGGATTCACCTGTGTACTTTGTGTGTGGTTCAGAGACTGCACACGCTGGCGGTGACATCCAAAATGAACGGAAGTACGCCTTGCGGTAGTAGTAGCACGTCAAACGGAAACCGAGTGGGAAGACCAGAATCAGCAGCGCTGGCGAAAGCATCCACCAGGATCCAATTGGCATCCACTGGCTTGAGCCTTCGACACAACTTGTGGCCAAGCATGGCGAGTAGAAAGGCGAGATCAACGGCTCGCTGAAGTAGTAAGCATTTTCAAAAGCACGCCATGTTGAATACACGATGAAGCTCAGCAGCACCGTCACGGTGACTGCAGGCATTAACCACCAGCGATCAGTTCGAAGAGTTCGCACCCCGATTTGGGCTTTAGTGGGAATTGGTGCGGCCGAAGGTGTGTCCAGAGAACTACTCACGGAGTGGCCCTTTCAGGTTTCGAAATATACGAAGTGAACCCAACTATAGGGCCACCGAAGTAGGGCGTAACCCCCGAGAAGGTGCGAACTGTGTCACACGAAATCCTCACAATTGACCCCTTTGAAAATCTTTATTTATCGCCTAGAACGCGCATGAATCCTTCGGGAATCAAGACATCGCTTCGATCTAGGGAGGATGCCGATTGCTTTCCAAGGCCCAGCAGCGTCGAATCGAATCCGTTACGCATAACATCAAGCACGTTTTCAACACCAGCTTGACCATTGGCTGCTAAGCCCCAGAGATACGCGCGGCCTAACATGACAGCCTTCGCCCCAAGGGCAACAGCCTTGACCGCATCGCTGCCACGTCGAATGCCACCATCGAGTAACAGTTCAACTTGATCGCCAACTGCATCTGCAATCACTGGCAGTGCGCGAATGCTCGCCGGGGTGCCATCAATGTTGTTACCACCATGGTTGGAAATCGAAATAGCGCTGACACCAGCGTCTACCGCGCGACGAGCATCGTCGAGCCGCATGATGCCCTTGAGCATGAATGGACCATCCCATTGTGAACGCAGCCAAGCCACGTCTTCCCAGCTTGGTGGAGGTGTCTGCATCCATTCGCCATACGCCTCAAAGAATGTCGGAGCCTTTTCTCCCTTGCCCACCATGTTTGGTACGGATAAAGCTGGTGGTCGCCCTGTCTTGACGTAGTTCCACACCCAACGCGGGCTCGTGACAGCCTCTGGGAAGTTCTTGATCATGGTTTTGAGATCGATGCGATCAGGAATCTGCGGGCTGCCCCAGTCACGTCCATAAGCAAATGACCAATCCAGAGTCAAGATAATGCCGGCGGCGCCTGCTTCTTTGGCTCGATGCAATCGCTGCTGGATTACTTCGCGCGATCCTGACCAATAAATCTGGAAAAAGACTTGGGAATTTACTGCGGTGACTTCTTCAATCGGCTTGCTGCCAAAAGATGACAGGCCTACAGCGGTACCTCGAGCTGCTGCAGCGCGTGCAACGGCTACTTCACCATCGGGATGCACAGCCTGAACACCTGTTGGCGAGATCATCACGGGCATTGAAAGATTTTGCCCCAACACATGAACGCTGAGATCGCGCTCTGCAAATTGACCAGCAACGTGAGGCGCAAATCCCAGTTCGGCATAGGCAGCGAGGTTGTCATCCAATGTGCTGCCACGCTCTGATCCTGCGATCAGTGCCTTGTACACCGACTTCGGGATGCGCTTTTGCGCCCGTTGCCGTGCTATCTCAACTGTTTCAAACCATTCATTTGCCATAACGTTTCACTTTTCTTATAGGTCTAATCAGCGAGACAAACTTGAAACTGCAACTTCATTGGGATCAAAACCTGCGAGCGGGTCTTCGGCGCATGCTGGGACCGGAGCATTCTTTGGCTTGAGCACCATAAGCGGGATGCTGCGGCTGTGATCAGCACCTGGACGCGGGCGGTCAATTTCACCTAACGCGGCAAGCGCTTCTTCGCCATAACCCTTGACACACTCCGGATCTGGACCATCGAGTGGTAAACCTGTAAAGAACTTTGCTGCCATGCAGCCACCACGGCAGGAGCCATAAAAATTACAGGAAGCGCACGCGCCTCCGGTTTGCGGTTCACGAAGACTTGAGAACAAAGCTGACTCTCGCCAAATTGAAGTGAAGCCACCCGCTTCGCGCAAGTTGCCAGCAAGGAACTCGTCATGAATTGCAAACGGACAGGCATACACGTCACCAATTGGATCAATGAGACATACGACGCGGCCTGCACCACACAAATTCAAACCAGGGAGGGCTTCGCCATATGCAGAAAGGTGGAAAAAGGAATCGCCTGTGAGCACTTCACCGGAGTGATCCACTAGCCAGTCATACAGCACGCGCTGTTGTCCAGGCAGGAGGTGTAACTCATCCCACGTATCAGCGCCGCGACCTGATGGACGAAGCCGAGTGAGCCGTAATTGCGCGCCGCGATCATCGGCCAGCTTCTTGAAAGCATCCAATTGTGTGACGTTGTGTCGAGTAACAACTACTGAGATTTTGAAGTCTGTTGCACCGGCTTCAGCCAAGTTATCCAGTGCTTGCAAGGCAGTCTTAAATGATCCTTCGCCGCGAACAGCATCATTAACTTCGGCTGTTGCACCATCAAGTGATATTTGTACGTCGACATAACTGGTTGCAGCTATGCGGGCTGCTGCTGTCTTGTCGAGACGAATTCCGTTGGTTGAAAACTTTACCCCAACTTTATGAGCCACCGCGTAATCAACGAGTTCCCAAAAATCGGAGCGCACGGTTGGTTCACCGCCACCAATGTTGACGTAGAAGACCTGAAGTCGTTCCAACTCATCAATGACGGCTTTGGCTTCGGCTGTATCCAACTCACGAGGGTCGCGCTTGCCTGAACTTGAAAGACAGTGAACGCATGCCAAGTTGCATGCGTAGGTTAATTCCCAAGTTAGGCAGATTGGAGCGTCAAGGCCTCTCTCGAATTCTGCAAGGAGATCACGGCCAGTGGCCACAGTGGTGGTACTCATGTAATTTCTCCTTGGGAACGAGGCGTAAGCATTGAGGTTTCCGCTAGTCGTGCAAGCGCAGAAAGATAACGCTCATGATCTTCTTGCGGAACCTTCACTAGGGCGAGCGCTTCTCGCGCTGATGAAGATGTCGACAACGCATCGATGACTTTTTGAAGAACGGGGTCTTTGACAAAGGTCAGACGCCGTGTTCGAAAATCGTAGAGCAGCGCGCCGAAACGTTCAGGGCGGACTGAAACCGATTCGTGCAGATCCCAAGGGGAATCGGCATCAAAAGTTTCTACAGCTACCGCAGTGAGTGCCATAGGGATTTAGTAAACGCCGCACATGCCATCGATGGAGACGTCTTCGAGAAGGTCTTGCACGTCTTCAACAACATTTTGGGCCTGAGCTGTGCCTGGTACTTGTGACATGGATTCCTCCAAAAAGATGCAATTGTTCGGGTGAAACGTCACACTAGTGGCACTCAGTGCAGAAAGGGAATGGGCTGCCAATAGGTTCTGATGTGACACGGGTCACATAATTGGATCCTGAAATCGCTTCTCCCCTCCTGCACAGTGACAACTCGATCTGCATATCGGCAATTCGAAAGGAGGCCTGTTGTGGAAGGACTGCACCCCAGCACTGATGTGCGCTCAACTACGGGTCGGCCTCCTGTCACCTCAACGGACCACCTTTGTCAGATCGCCATTGAACTTTTCGTTTCACAAGGTTTCGAGGCAACCAGCATTGACGACATCACTGCAGCTGCCGGGATCGGGCGGAGAACATTTTTCCGCTACTTCGAAACCAAAGCAGATGCAGTCTGGGGAGACTTCGATAGCGCGATTGTCGGCCTTCGCACTTCCCTTGATTCGTCACCAGCATCAGAGCCAATGATGGATGCTTTGCGAAACGCCGTCGTTGCTTTCAACTACTTGCCCCAAGATCAAGTTCAGCAGCACAGGCAGAGAATGCAACTCATCTTGGGAGTTCCTGCTCTCATCTCTCGCTCAAGTCTGCGCTACGCCCAATGGCGGGCAGCAATTGAAGAATTCGCCGCAAGACGCCTTGACCTGCCCCTGGATCACCTGATCCCGCGCAGTATTGGCCACACCGCTTTGGGCGCCGCTTTAGCCGCGCATGAACAATGGCTACAAGATGAAACCTCAGATCTGGGAACGTTACTCAACTCAGCTTTTCTCGCACTTTCACAAGGCTTCTCCCCCCAATACACCAATCACACCAATCACGACAAGGGAATCTGATGACCGCACAAGAAAACCGACCAGTCGCAGTAATCACTGGCGCAGCGCGTGGCATCGGCGCTGCAATAGCCCTAGAACTCGCTACAACCGGATGGGATCTCGTACTCGGAGACATTGCTGATGCCAAGGGGCTCGACGGGTTGACCTACGCATTGGGCACTCAAGACGACCTTGATGACACGGGAGAACTTTGTCGCGCAGCCGGCGCTTCAGTGACCACAGTTGTTTGCGATGTTCGAAAAAAAGAGGACGTCATTGCCCTCGTAGAACGAGCAGGCTCACGACTGCAAGCAGCGATCGCAGTCGCGGGAATCATCGCTACTGACGGCTGGGCCTGGGAACAGTCAATCGAGTCATTCGAACTTGATTTGGCAGTGAATCTCTTTGGGGTTGTGAATCTGGCCCAAGCTGCAATCCCCATATTTCTCGCGTCTTCAGTTCCAACACAGTGCCGTTTCGTTGCAGTGACGTCATCGGCCGGCGAGCGCGGACTTCCACAACTCGCGTCATACGTTGCCGCTAAGCATGCTGCTGAAGGATTTGTGAAGTCACTAGCCGCCGATCTTGGTTCAACTGGAATCACCGCAAATACTGTTTTGCCAGGAAGCACCAAGACACAACTTTTGAATCGCACTGCGCGTGCCTATGACCTCGTATCGGCCGAGGGCTTCGCACAGAACCAACGATTAGGAAGGCTGCTTGAACCAAGTGAAATTGCCTCAGCAGTGGCTTGGCTTTGCTCCCCCGCCGCCTCTGGAACAACTGGACTGTCATTGAAAGTAGATGGCGGTTTTCACGGGTGACTGAACTGAAAAATCTCACGTGGCCGCAAGCCGAACTACTCCAACGTGACATCCTGATCGTTCCGCTGGGATCAATTGAGCAACATGGTCCGCATCTGCCTCTGGATACCGACAGCGTGATCGCGGCAGCTATCGCAAGTGAACTTCACCAATTGCGAACTACATCTGGCCTTGCCCCGACCGTTGCCTATGGTGCAAGTGGCGAACATCGCGACTTCACTGGCACCTTGTCCATAGGTACGCCAGCGCTCACACTCTTGCTCACTGAATTAATTCGCGATGCCACCCGATATTGGCGTGCAGTGCTTTTCGTCAACGGACATGGCGGTAACAGTGAGGCACTCGATGCTGCTCTCCTTCTTGCAAAAAGCGAGAGCCGAGCAGTAGCAGCCGTTGGCATCAAAGGTGATTCCACTGACACTCACGCCGGATATCAAGAGACGTCGCTCATGCTGCACCTTGATGCCCCGCGCGTACTTCTCGACCAGCGTGAGGTTGGCAATACTGCACCATTGCACCAGTTACTGCCCACGATGCAGGAATCTGGTGTTCGAACAATTAGCGCAAATGGCGTGTTAGGCGACCCAACAAAAGCGTCTGCTGAACTTGGATCACTTATATTCAACGATGCAGTTGATAGTGCTGCGGCGGCCTACGATGCGCTGCTTGCCTTACTTGATTAACGACGCTCTACCTGCCGCCTCAACTTTTTCGACAACAAACATTACTGCTTTATTCGGGGCTTCTTTCTTGGAATTGGAAAGCGCACTTCAGGAAGCAGCGTGCGCAAGCTGCGCTTTTCTATGCTGGCCTTGATGACTCCTGACCCGTATGCAGCATCAGCCAAGAGCCGCAAGCAAACATAACGAACAGGGTCTAGTTCCGGCTTATCCTTTCGCCACTCAGTTAACAGCGGCACCACCATTGCGGCGGCCGCCAAGCGTGTCATGCGCCCAACCGAACCTTTGGCCATCGGGCTTAGAGCAAGAACCGCCCAACCGAGGGGCCAATACTCGCGACGGAGTACTGAACCGATAGCCAGCGAATCTGCTTTCCAGGTTTTTCCAACAAAGAATGGAACCAGCACTTCTGGAGCACCTTCGCGCTCCAAGGTTTCACGCAATACCTGTGTGGCAGTGCCAAGAGCCATCAGTGTGATTCCGGGTTGTTTTAAGGCAATACCTGAAATGGAAACAAGATTCCACCCAGAAACGCGCGCAGGCACAAGCGCTCCTGCGTGACGTTCATCTAGATCTACGACGGAAGTGCCGTACTCATAACGACGTTTGAGCAGTTCAAGAAAGTCACCGCGCAATTCGTGCTCTACGACAACACTTGGTTCGTATCGCACTTGCCAACCTGATTCGACCAAGCGCCAGATGAAGTCAACGTCTTCGCCTAATCGCAGAAATGTATCAAATCCGCCCGATGGAATGGCGCTTCGCCGAACGATGAGCACAGCTGCAGGCAGATACGACAGTGATCCGCCTGGTCGCACAACTGCTGCAACATCACCCATATCTAACGCACTGGCTGCATATTCAAAGTGAGTCGTAACTGAAGAATTAACCACTCGCGGTCGAATCCGAGGCGCTACCGCACCGACTTGCGAATCATCAAATACAGGCATGAGCGAATCGAGCCAACCTGGAGCAAGCGTGCAGTCGGAATCAACGAAGGCAATGAACTCTGCAGTGGTTCTGGCGATTCCTTCATTTCTCGCTGCCGCTGGCCCGCCATTTATGGAACAAACAAAGACCCGAGCCCCAAACTCTTGCGTCGCACGCAATATTGATTCAGCATCAGCAGACTTGTCGTCAATAACAAGCACTTGACTATCAGCTAAAGATCGCAAACATGCACTGAGCTCTGGCACCCGATCATGAGCAGGGACAACTACTTCGACATCCCATTCCTGATGACGCTGCAGAATCTGAGGATGCGCCAAACCTCGATGAACTAACACTCTGGCTGCACGTAGTTCGCGCTCACCCACAGGTCGCAGACCTAAACTTCCTGCCTGTACCAATCGTTGTGCAAAGTCTTGAAGCGCCGGCTTTAATCGGATGAGCCCCCAAGGTGAGCCACCCGTTGCAAATGTGGCTCCAGACCATAAACGAGCCCGGCGATCCCACACCACAACTGGTGATGCGTGGGTCTGCATCAACGACTCCCTTTCATTCACTCGTACACATACAGATCATCATTGGGTGGCACTTCGGCTGGATAGGACTTCAACCTGTTGGTTTACGCAAGTTTAGGCGAGTTCCAATTTCAAAAAATAAGTGCCGGCCACCAAGTACATGGTGGCCGGCACTTTATATGTTGTGGTGATTTACGCGGGGTACCCGACGGTCTTCACTTCGAGGTGCAGCGAATCAGGAATTACGCTGGGGCTCCTGAAGTTGACGACGTCAAGAGTGCACCGCCATCAATGCGGAACTGCATACCTGTGATGTAACGAGCTTCGTCTGAGCACAGGAAGACAATTGCATTGCTGATATCGATTGGCTCAACGTAAGGAATTGGCATGGCCTGCATTGCTGGGAATGCGAGCATCGCATCTTCCTTGGTTGGGTTTTCGAGATCTGGACGGAATGACTTGTACATTGGCTCGCTGAACAACATGTCAGTTGAACAGTTTGTTGGGTGAACCACGTTCATGCGAATTGAGTGTGGTGCCAACTGGAAGGCAAGGTCATGACCAAGACGTGCTACAGCGCGCTTTGCATGTGAGTAGCCGGCTCCGCCCGGGCCCATGCCAGGAGCATTTGTTGCACCCTGCATCAAGCCAGCAACCGAACCAGTGGCAACAATGGAAGCGCCGGCACTGAGGTAGCTCAGCGAAGCATCAATGGTGTTAAGAATTCCGCTGAACATGATCGAAACAGAGTCGATGAATCCCTGAACAGGTACGTCTGGGCCGAGCGGTGCGATACCAGCCTGTGCAATGACGATGTCAAGGTGACCAAGAGCGTCGACACCTTTCTTGACTGCTGCAAACATTTCTGAGCGCTCGCGTACATCTGCGACGATTGGCACGATCCGGCGACCAAGGGCTTCAACGAGGCGCACGGTTTCTGCAAGATCTGCGGCATTTGCCTGGGCATACACGTTGCTATCGATATTGCGGCACCAGTCAATAGCGATGATGTCGCAACCTTCTTCTGCCAAACGAACACTATGGCTACGGCCTTGGCCACGAGCTGCGCCCGTGATTACTGCGACTTTGCCTTCTAAGCGACCACTCACGACGTTCCTCCTTAGACAGTGCAGTCGCAACCATGGTGGTGCGCCGCATGAACTGGTGTTTTCCCCTGTGGGGCTTAACAGAATTGAGACATTTGGTTCAAAAATCTCCTATCTGTAACGGCAAGTTATCACCGTCGTTAGCCCTGCACAACCAATTTTCAGAGTTTTTTTGGAGCGTGCATACCGGAACAAATCGATCAATCGATTAAATCGCTGCCAATGCCTCATAGGCCTCGTCAAGCCCAACACCCTCAACGATGAGGGCCCGTGACCGGTTGACCACCCGAGGAAGGCTTGCCGCAACAACCCCCACGAACTTTTCATCTTTAGCGTAGAGAACCACAAGCCGATCCTTGTCTGGTCCAAGGCGCAGCGTCTTGGTGGGAAACCCTAGGCCGGTACTGCCGACAGCCTGAAGTTTGAGCCCATACATATCGCTCCAGAAATACGGCAGCGCATCAGCATCGGTCATAGTGATTGCTCGGTCGTGAATGATGTTTTCGGCAACGACTCGAGACTGATTGATCGCAGAGGTCCAGTGCTCTTGACGCCCTGCCGGTGCCCAGCGTGCGACATCTCCTAGCGCATATACGTCAGCTACTGCGGTTTTCCCGGATGAGTCACACAACACCCCATCGGAGATGTCGAGCCCGGAATCCGTCAGCCAACCTGTAGTCGGGGCAGCCCCGAGCCCGAGAACGGCTGCGGACGCCTCGACAACCTCACCTGTTGAAAGTTCAACGCCTTCAAGGCGACCATCCCCAATAAAGCGCACAAGTTTGGTGTCACATTGCAGATCAACTCCGCGCGAGAGATGCCACGAAGCAACCTCGGCCCCCACGACTTCACCTGCAGGAAGGTAAAGCGGGGTCGGTGCAGCCTCAATCAGTGACACTTGGATTCCCAAATCAGTGGCCGTGGCGGCTACTTCGCAACCAATAAATCCGGCTCCGATGACCACTAAACGACCAGGCGTGGCCAGCGCCGCTGACAACTTGGCCGCGTCATTAAACGTGCGCAACACCTGCACTTCGGGCGGTAGCGCCATCGATCCCAATGTTTTAGCATGCGCGCCAGTCGATATAACCAACGAGTCGTACGAGAGCGTTTCCCCATTGGCGAGCAACACCTTCTTGGCCTGCGCATCTAGGGATTGCGCTGCAGACCCCAGTCTTAAATCAATATTCAATTCAGTTATGCGAGCCGGATCAATGAGACTTGGGGGCACTGGGCTGGGGTTCTTTAGTGCACCTTTGGAAAGTGGAGGCCTGTCATACGGCGCATGCTCTTCAGCTCCGAGGATGGTGATTGGGCCCTCAAAGCCACCTTCGCGCAACTGTTCAGCAGTTCTGATCCCGGCAAGGCCTGCTCCAACGATGACTACCGCGCGACTCGTGGGCCTCATGTCTGACACCTTTCACCCAAGATAACCAGTCATCTCGAACTGACCACCCAGCATTTGCTGATATTTGTCACATTCTGAACCACTGTCATGGCCTAAGAAGTACCGTTACCTTCTCGAGGTTCACTTGCGTATTCACTATGCAATGCCAGACAATACGCACAATTGGTCTCCAATTCGATACCAAGTGTCATTTAATCTCGTTCGCGAGTGGCGTTAGGAAGAACGCCAGCGGCCTTCGAGGTGCAAGGAAATTTAGGGCAACGAGGAGATAGCTGTGACGTACGTAATTACCGCGGCATGTGTTGATGTCATGGATAAAACCTGCATTGAAGAGTGCCCCGTTGACTGCATCTATGTGGGCGAACGGGCCCTCTATATCCAGCCTGATGAGTGCGTGGACTGTGGCGCCTGCGAACCGGTCTGCCCGCAGAACGCAATTTTTTATGAAGATGATCTACCAGCAGATCAGGTCGCCCATCTTGAAGACAATCGTGTGTTCTTCGTGGAGATACTTCCTGGTCGCCCAGAACCATTGGGCTCACCAATGGGTAACAAGAAGTTTGGACCAGTTGGCCAAGATACGGAACTGATTCGTAACTCGCCGCCAGCCGAAAAGGTTTAGTTTTCCATGACCACATCCACCGCCCGGATTGCCGTCGTCGGTGCCGGGCGGATGGGCTGGCCAATGGCTCAGCAATTACATGATGCCGGGCACGACGTCGTGGTTCTATGCCGCAATTCCCAGTCGACACAGCAGGCAAGTGACTATGGCGTTACTTCCTTTGACACGATCGCTGAAGTTGTAGCTGGCGCAGACATCACCTTGCTCTGTGTCCTCACTGAAGCCCAGTTACGTGAAGTGTGTTTCGATGCTGGCGGTGTCGTTGAATCGATCCCGGCAGACAGCGTGCTGGTCGTACACACAACATGCGATCCGCAAATTCTCCGTGACATTGCGCAAGCCACCACCTCTAAAAATATCTCAGTGGTTGACGCAGCGGTAAGTGGCGGACCCCTAGATATTCGAGCTGGAGCCCTGACGTTGTTCATTGGCGCCGATGAGCAAGCCTTCGCTCGAGTAAAACCAGCCTTGACCACATACGGGAATCCCGTTTTTCATATTGGTGGACTCGGGACTGGTCAATTGGTGAAACTGCTCAATAATGCGCTGCTCGTGGCCAATCTCAGCATGGCCAGTGAAGCGCTCACCATTGGATCTTCCCTTGGTATTGCTGAGGAATCCCTTCTGGCTGCCCTTCCCCGCGGTAGCGGCACAAGTCGAGCACTAGAACTCATCGCTGGTTCAGGCTCGCTACAGATTCTGGGCGAGCGTCTCTCGGAATTCCTGGCAAAAGACATCACAGCGGTACAAACAGTTGCCGATCGAATGAACTTGAATCTGGGCCTTATCGGCACGGCCTTTGCCTCTGACCACATCCAAAAGTACCTGCGAAATTCCTGATTCGAAGTTCAAGGAACGCATTAACTCGAACCCCTTGCGTGCAGCCGCCGACATTGGTAACTTTCAATCTCGCGCTAGCGACAACATGAGGCTTCTGTCTCCGCAAGTTGATAATCAAGGAGCCTGATGTCCGAGACTGAGCGAATCGTTCCCCAGCTGACGGACCAAAATGAGTTCTACTGGAAGTCAGGCGAGGACGGAAAACTCCGGTTCCAAAAGTGCAACGATTGCGCTGGGCTGACTTACCCGCCTCAACAAGTGTGCTCACACTGTCGATCGCTCGATCTTGAAGTGACTGCAGTTTCCGGTAAAGCCCGGCTTATCGGATTTACTTTCAACTGTCTTTCATGGATTGAAGCCTTAGGCTTCTGCGGCATTGGAGAAGCGAAAGATTTCCTCGATGGTGGGCACAACATCGCCCTCGACGGAATCCTCCCCCTCAATACTCATGGCGGACAACTTTCACACGGGCGAACTCACGGCATGGGACTCATTCATGAGGCAGTGACGCAACTGCGTGGTGACGGTGGCGAACGCCAAGTCAATGATGCTCACGTTGCAGTTGTTTCCAGCGGCGGACTTACCCCAGCAGGAGCGATGCTCCTTACCGTGGATTCATAAGGATTACGGTTTTGGAAACAATCACATCACGTAGTCGAATACCCGCCATTGACCGGAATGGTTTGGCCAGTAACCCAAGCGGCCTCGTTGGAAGCCAGCCACAACACAGCTGGCGCAATGTCGGCAGGCGCTCCGAGTCGTTTGACTGGGTACGGGCGAACTTGCTTACGCAATTGCTCGGGATCCCGCTCGCCCATAGCTGGGTTCGCGATGCTGCCAAGGGCAATGCTGTTCGCTGTGATCCCCGAGCGTCCCTCTTCTTTAGCAATCGATCTCATCAGAGCCGGACCGAAGGCTTTCGCCGCGCCATACACCGCAAGTCGCGGCTCACCTACGCGCGCGGAGTCCGAGCTAATCGTGATGACTCTTCCCCATCCCGTTTCAACCATGGCGGGCAGGATCGCATGAGTGACATTCAACAATCCGTGCACGCTCAATGCAATGTGCGGACCCCAAGTCTCGCGGTCGGATTGCGCGAAGGTGGTCATCGAAAATCCCGTCACCGGAATTCCTGCATTGTTCACCAAGATGTCAACACAGCCACCGAGTTCATCTGTGGCTTTCTTTACAGCTTGGGCGACAGCGCTTTCGTCAGTAATGTCAGCAGGAACTGCAACAGCTCGACCACCAATCGCGTTGATCTCGTCAACGACTTGCTGTGCTCGAGCTTCGAACAGATCGTTCACTGCTACGGCTGCACCATTCGCTGCCAAGACTCGAGCAATTTCAGCGCCAACACCTTGGCCTGCACCGGTGATGAAAGCGACATGGCCAGAAAGATTGAACATAGAAATTCCTCGATCCCGCAACGAATATTGCGTCGTAGAAAACATGAACATTCAAGAAAAATGCAATGTATAACTATCAACATAAATAACTGGAGTGGGGCCTAATGTCAAGCAATCAATCACGTCGAGTGGGTTTTATAGGTCTAGGAATGATGGGGATGCCTATGGCGCGTGCTATCGAACGAGGCGGTTATCCGCTGAGTGTTTGGGCCCGACGTCCGGAAATTCTTGAGGTCTTCGGTCCGGAAGTAACCCGGTCGCATACTCCTGCAGCACTCGCCGCGCAGTCTGATGTCATTTGCATTTGCACCTTTGATGCCAAGTCAGTCGAAGACGTACTGTTCGGCAATGATGGTGTGGCCAGCGGTGCGATACCTGGCACACCCGTACTCATCCACAGCACCGTTTCACCCGAAGAAGTTGTGGCAATAGCAAAGCGCGGTGCCGAACTTGGACTAGTCATCATCGATGCTCCTGTCAGCGGCGGTGCACCTGCCGTTGAGGCCGGCGCCTTGACCACAATGCTCGGTGGCTCCGAAGCTGCCTGCGATGAAGCCCGCGATGTACTAGCAACACATTCAGGGCGCATTGTTCGCCTGGGTGATGTCGGAGCCGGACAAAAAGCGAAACTCATCAATAACGCTCTACTCTCCGCCCAGAGCGCTGTTGCGCATGCTGCCTTTGAGCTGGCACAGCGGATTGGCCTTGAACGTGCACCGTTGCTTGAAGTGCTGACCACTGGGTCAGGTCGCAGTTTCGCCATCGAGATGGTCGGAAACTCTGGCAAGTTGGAAAACATCGCTAATGGGCAGGCCTACCCAACCCTCGCCAAAGATGCGCGACTCCTTCGTGAGACTGCAGGATCTGGCTCAGGTGATTACTTGATCGATGTTGCTGATCATTTCATCGCCGAGATGACTGCTGTCCGCACTGTATAGGCGTTCCCATAACCCGGAGCTCACACGAAAACGTCTGCACTTTAATCGTCTCGAAAGGACTCGTCATGACACAACCACTCAAAGGTGTTCGCATCCTCGAAGTAGCCCAATTTACCTTCGTGCCATCAGCTGGCGCAGTACTTGCTGATTGGGGTGCTGAAGTTCTCAAGATCGAGAACGCTGAAACCGGCGATGCTCAGCGTGGACTCTTCCGCGTTCTCGGACTGGATGCTGCGTCAAAGGGTTCGTCGTTCTTCCCGATCATTGAAGGCCCTAACCGCGGCAAGCGCAGCGTTGGAGTGGCACTGAACACCCAAGAAGGCCGCGATGTTATTTACGAACTCGCGAAGCAATGCGATGTGTTTCTTACGAACTATCTTCCAAGTGCACGCAAGAAGCTAGGCATCGACCTTGAAGATATTCGCAAAGCTAATCCAAACATTATCTTTGTTCGCGGCTCCGGCTTCGGCGACCAAGGACCTGAGCGAGACAAAGGCGGCTTTGACTCCACGGGGTTTTGGGCACGCAGCGGCACCGCAGATGCGCTCACGAATCCAGAGCAAGAAAGCATCACCAACATGCCAACCGGGGCCTTTGGCGACAACATGGGCGGCATGACAATCGCTGGCGGAATTGCAGCAGCGCTCTATAAGCGCCTATCAACGGGTGAAACTTCAGAGTTGGACATCTCGCTGCTCAGTGTTGGCGCTTGGGTGACCCAGTTCGGCTCCAACTTGGCGATGCTCGTTGGTGGACCACTGCCAAAGCCTTCGGCCGCTCCTGCCGACGCTCCGACGAATCCACTCTCGGTCACCTACAAGACTTCAGATTCTCGGTTCATCACACTCACCATGCTTCAGCCGGGCCGTTACTTTGCTGATTTCTGTACGGTGGTTGGGCTTCCGGAGCTAGTAACAGACGAGCGCTTCCAAACAGCAGAGTCGATTTTTGCCAACGGAGCACAAGCAAAAGCCATTATCGCCGCCCACTTCAAGACAAAAACCTACGAAGAATGGCTTGCTCTACTTCCTGGAATTCAAGGGCAATGGGCTGCAGTCCAGAACTTCTGGGAACTCAGCCAAGATGTGCAACTTCGCGCAAACGGTTTGGTTGCCAAGGTTATCGACTCAGATGGTATCGAGCGTGAACTCATCGCGAGCCCAGTCACATTCGACAACGTGAGCCCAGAACTTACGCGAGCGCCACAATTCGCGGAACACACAGATGAGGTGCTCCTTGAATATGGCTACACAATGGAGAAAATACTTGAACTCAAAATTGCTGGCGCACTGACCTAGTCACAATCAAAAGTGTGGTCGACTCATAGGAGTCGGCCACACTTTTGATTGTGCAAAAGATTTTGTTACTTCACAGTCCAAGTGTCATTGCCCGTGATGAGATCCTGAAGATCCCCAGCGCCTTGACGCTCTTTAACTTGTGCAACCTGCTCGCGCACGAGTCGGTCGTAACTTGGACGCTGAATGTCTCTGAAAACACCAATTGGGGTATTTTCTAATGAGTACACATCAGACAGCCGAGACAAAGCAAAAGCAAGACCAGGATCTGTTGCGTGCGCATCATGACGAATAAGCGCGTCAGAACTCACATCTGCAACGTTGACCACTTTGAGGTGACCCTCTGAGGTTCGCGTGACACCTTTGCCTTTGTCCTTACCAAACAAGATGACTTCACCGTGTTCAAGGCGCATGAGTAGATCATCTCGGGTATCGGAATCCTTAAGTGGCTCCCAAGCATTGTCATTGAAGATGTTGCAATTTTGATATATCTCCACGAGCGCAGTGCCCTCATGCGCAGCAGCGGCTGCAAGCACTCCTTGTAAGTGCGCGCGATCTGAATCGATTGTGCGAGCAACGAAGGTCGCTTCAGCGCCAAGTGCCAGCGAGACCGGATTGAAGGAATAATCCAGTGAACCTTCAGGCGTGGATTTTGTGATCTTGCCTTGCTCGCTCGTTGGCGAGTACTGACCTTTAGTTAGGCCGTAAATGCGGTTGTTGAAAAGCAAAATTTTCAGATTCACATTGCGGCGAAGTGCGTGGATTAAGTGATTGCCACCAATTGAAAGCGCGTCGCCATCGCCGGTGATGACCCACACCGACAGATCTTCACGACTGGCTGCAAGGCCGGTCGCGATCGCTGGAGCGCGTCCGTGAATCGAGTGCATTCCATAGGTATTGAGGTAATAAGGGAATCGTGAAGAGCAACCAATTCCTGAAACGAACACAATATTTTCGCGAGCCAGACCCAACGACGGTAGGAAACTTTGGACTGCCGCCAGAATCGCGTAGTCACCGCATCCTGGACACCAACGCACCTCTTGGTCGCTTTTGAAATCTTTAGCACTTTGGGCTTCGCTTGCCGCCGGCACGAGCGATAGCGATGGGAAGTTACTCATGCTGTTGCCCTTTCAGTTTCAATAACTTCAATGATGACATCGGCTAGCCCCTGTGACTTGAATGGCATCCCGCGCACCTGGTTGTAACTAATGATGTCGACGAGATATTTTGCTCGAAGCAGCATGGACAACTGACCAAGGTTCATTTCAGGAACGATGACGCGGTCATATGACTTCAATACTTCGCCCAAGTTGCTTGGAAATGGATTGATGTGGCGAATATGAGTTTGCGCCACCTGATGACCGGCCTCGCGGGCAAGTCGACATGCTGCACCAATTGGTCCAAAGGTTGAGCCCCAGCCCAAGATCAATATGCGAGCCGAACCAGATGGATCGTCTACCTCAAGTAGTGGAATCGTGTTGGCAATGCCATCCACCTTGGCTTGACGTAAACGCACCATGGTGTCGTGGTTCTCTGGATCATAAGAAATTGCACCGGAGCCGTTCGCCTTTTCAAGGCCACCAATGCGGTGCTCAAGACCCTTGGTGCCCGGAATTGCCCAAGGTCGTGCCAGAGTTTCTGGGTCTCTCAGGTATGGCCAGAACTCATCTTTGCCGTCTTTATCAACGTGGTTTGTTTCCGTTGCAAAGTTGGGCTCGATCACCTTGAAGGTTGAGGCATCAGGAACAAGCCACGGTTCGGAACCATTTGCAAGGTAACCATCGGAAAGCAAGAACACTGGAGTGCGATATTCGATTGCAATACGGCACGCTTCTAACGCAGCATCGAAACAATCTGACGGCGACTTTGGTGCAATCACTGGAACTGGTGATTCACCATTGCGCCCAAACATCGCCTGCAGCAAGTCTGACTGTTCAGTTTTTGTTGGAAGGCCGGTAGAGGGCCCGCCTCGCTGCACATCAATAATCACCAATGGCAATTCAAGAGCTACAGCAAGTCCAATCGTTTCCGACTTTAGGGCAACGCCAGGACCCGAAGTGGTCGTGATTCCAAGAGAGCCTCCATAGGAAGCGCCAAGGGCCGCACCAATACCAGCGATTTCATCTTCTGCCTGAACGGTAATGACGCCGAACTCCTTGTGCTTACTGAGTTCATGCAAAATATCCGAAGCCGGAGTAATCGGGTACGTACCTAGAAGCAGAGGCAAACCGGATTGAACCGACGCTGCGATTAGCCCGTACGCCAATGCCGGGTTACCCGTGATATTTCGGTAAACGCCCGCCTTTTTCACCGCTGGATTCACTTCATACTGAATCGCAAAATCTTCAGTGGTTTCACCAAAAGACCAACCGGCATTGAATGCAGCTACGTTTGCTGCCAAGATCGTTGGCCGCTTGCCGAACTTATCTGTGAGGAATTCAAGGGTCGCATCAAAAGGACGGTTGTATAACCAGCACAACAAGCCGAGCGCAAACATGTTTTTTGCGCGTTCAGCATCCTTTTTAGAGATGTCAATATCTTGCAGAGCCGCGACAGTCATTGATGTCAATGCAACGGGATGCACATGGTATTTCTGAAGGAAGGCTTCATCTTCAAGCGGATTTGCGGCATACCCAACTTTTTCCCAAGCGCGCTTTGTGAACTCGTCGGTATTGGCAATGAGTTCACCACCGGCTGGAAGGTCACCGATATTTGCACGAAGAGCGGCAGGATTCATTGCGACGAGCACATCAGGCTGATCGCCGGGGGTTAACACCTCGTGATCAGCGAAGTGCAACTGGAAAGCACTTACTCCCGCAAGAGTTCCTTGAGGCGCCCGAATCTCAGCAGGAAAGTCAGGCAGTGTCGCAAGATCATTACCAAGACCTGCAGTCTCAGAAGT
This sequence comes from Actinomycetota bacterium, assembly GCA_947472655.1. GTDB lineage: Bacteria > Actinomycetota > Actinomycetes > S36-B12 > S36-B12 > UBA11398. The sequence continues at coordinate 4,979 of CANJCG010000009.1, read as the reverse complement.
AAAGCGGTCACCCGTCATCTGCATGCCGTCACCGGAGTCACCCGCAAACCGAATAATCACTTTGCTGATCTGCACGACCTGCTTGGTCATCATGGTCCTAACTCGCGAGTAGTGATGTCAAGACGATCCGCAGCTGACCTGCGCGATGATCAAGATTTCTGGCAAACCTCATTGAGATTTATAGACATAACTCTACCTGTGTCGCAAGGTTGAGACAAGGAGATTTTTGCCTACAACCAAATTTTAACTCATTTCCATGAGTTTCATGCACTGAAATGCTGACCGTTATTTCCGGTAGGCACCTATCACTCAATAGCCGATGCGATACCTTTCATTGTTCATAACTGAAAGGTTTTAGGGTGGCAGAGATCAAGAGCGTTATCGATCAAACAGTGGCACAACGCCTAGATCAGTCTTTGGCGTCGCTGGTTTGGCCAATGACCACTGATGAAATCTTGGCACTCACTATCGAACAACTCGCTGATTCCGTCGGCATTAGCCGAGCAACGGCATATCGCCATATTGGTTCGCGCGATGAACTACGAAGGCGAGCTGTGTTCGCTCTTGCTGCTGAATGGAGCGTGCGGCTCCTGCGTGAGCTTCCGCCTTCGCTTACCGCAGTACAGCGAATCGAAGAAGCTTGGGTGCTATCTGAGCGGCATAATCGAGAAGATACTCGGATTGAAGAACTTTCCTTTCTCGTCCAAGATGCCAACGCACGCCAAATGCGGGCTGATCTGGCAACATCCACGTTCACAGACGCACTTGTTTCTGCTCAAAATGACCTCCAGTTGAGATCTGATATCTCGGTAACCGAATTGCACGATTGGCTGCTTACGCAACATCAAATCTGCCAAGTCATCAATAATGATGAGCATACGACTCGCATCTGGTTTAGAAGGTTTGTCGTTCCTGCGATTGTTCCGCAAGTTGACCCAAACGAATGGCTGTCGGCACGAATGCAGGTTTTGCTGGAGGATGTGCGATTGCAAGTTGCGCAACTCAATACATCAATCAGTACCGAACGTGAGTCACTCACAAAACAAACTGACGCTACGTACTAGTTCGAAACTTATTTACTCAATCTCGCTACTTGCTTTCAGCACACGACGTAAATTCTTTTGCCCTGTTGCTGCCTGTGTTTCAACGAACTTCAGGCCTTCTTGTATGTCATCGAGCAATAGTTCGACTCTGGCACTGAATTTGTCTTCCCACTCAGGTTGTGGGCTAAGGATTGGCATCAAGAACTTTATCGTCCACATCTTTGCATTTTCAGGATCCAAGCGTTCAGTCAGATAGAACTCCCGCTGACTCAACAACCAATCGATGATTTCGTCGACCGAAAGGTCCCTTCGAATTTCTCCTGCTTTTTGAGATTCGAGTAATTTCTCGCCGTAAATAGTGACCATAAGCTCACGACCGATTGTCGAATCCGGATTAAGCTCAGTGAGCCGATGGAAAACCTGGTCGCGAACAACATGCTCGGCCGTATAAAGCCAGGAATGCTCCAGCTGTTCCCGGAGAGAAAGACTTGGGTTGATCGACGCGAGAAAGGCATTCCCGTGCGCGTTTGTTCTCAGGTACAGCGCCCGGCGTATGAGTCCAGCCTGATCTCCGAAATATCGATAAGCACTTGCGCGCGAAACACCCGCGGTCGTAGCAACTTGTTCTACAGAAAGACCGTCCAGACTCTCGATTGTCGCAGACTCTAAAATACCTAAAAGCGCTGCATCCAGATCATCACCGATAGCCATTCCACTCTCACTTCTCATTAAATTGCTTTTCTCGGTTCACAATGTAGCCGTCTTGGTCTATTCGGATCGTCTGGATTATCAGTCGATGCAATAAAAGTTCCATACATGAAAAAGGTGTGCCGACCATGTGTATTAGGCGATACAGCTGGCACACGTATGAACATCTAGGATATTCGAAGACTGAAGTAGCATACTCAGGGCTTGCTTTCACGGCTGGATGCACCCGGTCTCGGTTGGCTTCTGGGGCCTCAGCTTTGATCACTTCGTAACTGACCGCGAGAGCCAGAGATGTTTGACCCTTGACTAGCGCTTGGGATGGTGACAATTCAACCTAAAACAACCACTCAAACTTCGCTACCACAGCTTGTCATTTATTGAGAGATCTAGAAATTGCCGTAAAGACAGCCTTCGTCAATGTTAATCTCCTCGCGAATGCGAGATGGAACTTATTAGTATCAAGATATTTCCAATCGTCGGTGACCAGGTCTACCCCTTCGGAGGGCCCATGACTCAAGAACTCACGCAACAAGAAATTTCGATTACTTCCGGGGAAGTATGCCCTGTTGCCCACATCACGTGGAGCGGTTCGGCTCGTCCGGCCTTGGCCGGGCACGCGATGTTTGATCAGCTTCGGGCCGCAGCCCCGATTCTCAAAGTGCCGTATGGGGCCAATGGGTTTTTCCTGGTTACCGAGCATGAGGCTGCGCTGCAAGTGACCCAGGATGCAAAGACCTTTCCACAACCCTCCGTCAGCATGGAAACAGGTGACCCGACGAAATTCATCTTGATTCCGCAACTGCTCAATGGTGCCGATCACATGGCTTGGCGCCGATTGCTTGCCCCTTATTTTTCTCCCGGAAGAGTTGAAGGCTGGGAAGAGGGCGTACGTGCTCGCGCAGTGAGTTTGATTGAAGACCTAGTCGAAAAAGGCAGCTGCGACTTCGTTAAAGACTTTGCTTTGCGCTATCCAACAGCGATCTTCTTGCAGATTTTCGGGCTCCCACTTGATCAACTCGACGACTTCCTTACATGGGAATCTGCGATCTTGCATCCAGAAGGACCTGATCCAATTGAAAATCGCAAGCATGCTGTCGCTGCACAAACAGCAGTGACGCAGTACTTCGCTCAAATGATTTCTGATCGACGCGCAATGGATCCAAAAGACCGACCAGCGGGTATTGCGACCGACGCTCTCAACTGGGAAATCGCTGACCGCCCTGTCAGCGATGACGAACTCACTCGCTTTTATCTCTTAATGTTTATGGCTGGCCTTGACACCGTTACTTCTGAATTATCGTACGGCTTCTTGCATCTAGCTACGCATCCAGAGCATCGTCAACAGCTTGCAGACAATCTTGAGCTGGCTCCCAAAGTAACCGAAGAATTACTGCGCGCGTATCCGATCGTTAATCCCGGACGACAAGCAGCGGTTGACACTGAAATTGCTGGATGCCCGATTCACGTTGGTGATTATGTTGTGGTGAGTTTGCCATCAGCTGGTCGAGATGAAGCACAACATCCAAACGCCCTAGAGATTGACTTTAATCGTCCGATGAGTTCACACATCACCTTCGGAGCAGGGCCGCATCGCTGTCTAGGTTCACACCTTGCCCGTGAGGAGCTCAATATTGCCTATGAAGAATGGCATCGTCGTATTCCAAATTACTGGATTGACGAAACTCCTACGGAAGCAACTGCAGGGATGATGGCACTGAATTCACTTCAGCTGAGGTGGAAGAAGTAATCAACCATCGACGTGGATCACTTGTCCAGTAATCCAATCTCCTGCCTGGCTTCCGAGTAAGTGAAGAACGATTGCAAGCTCTAGTAGCATGCCTGTTGCGCGAATAGCTGCTCGAGCTTCAATGGCTTCACGCATCCGGCCTGTATGTGGGGTGAACATCAATCCGGCTTCACTTTGCGTGAATCCTGGTGGAGGCGGCTCGCTAGCAAGTCTGATTCTCTGTGAATCTCAAGCTTTGGAATTACCCACGATTGCGTACCAAATTTCCTTCGCCTTCAGAAAAGGGATATTTCGGATTATTTAGGAAATTTTATATAACGGAATGGTAACAAGTCTCTGGAGATACTTTCCTGGGTATCCGCATCGTGACTACGGTCACATAGTTTTTAAGTTCGGTACGAAACTAGTTGATCGGTTACACAGAGTGTGTGGCCTCAGACCCCAAGGGGAGTCCATGAAAACTTCAAGCAGCAGGAGTCGGTCAAAGACTCTTGCCATCGGCGCGCTCAGTGCCGCAACAGTGGTCATGCTTGCTACCAATAGTGCAACGGCAGCTCCAAAGCCTGCACCAAAGGTAACCGCAGCGACCAGCACGGCAAGTTGCGCACCTGTAGATGGCGTTACCAGCTCGTCCATCAAGTTCGCCATCATCCAGTCGTTGACTGGCGCTAACGCAGCGAACTTCAAGGGCTTCAACGAAGCAGTCAAGCTTCGTCTGGATCAGGAAAATGCCAAGGGTGGCATCTTTGGTCGCAAGCTCACTTCGGTGGTGCTCGACGATGCTTCAAACGGAACCACACAGGTCACCGCTGCGAATAAGGCCGTACAAGATGAAAAGGCCTTCGCTGTCATCCAAGAGACCACAGCAGACACGATGATGGGCTACCTGAATACCAACAATGTCCCAGTCATTGGCATCAATAACGGTGCAGCTGGTCTGTCACAGATCAACTCCTTTGGAGCAGGCGGCCCAGGCAGCATCGCCTACGTGCAAACTTCCGCTCCGGCTCGCTTGAAAGCCGCTGGTGCAAGCAAGGTTGCAACAATCACGTTCCCAGTGCCTGCAGCAATTAACACGGCGAACTCTTTCGCTGCAACCTTGGCTGGCACCGGAATCACTGAAGTCCTGCGAATCGCTGACGCACCGTTTGGTGCTTATGACGCCACGTCAACAGCGTTGAAGATCAAGACTTCAGGCGCAGATGCTGCGTACCTCATCCTTTTGGTTGATGGTGGCGTGTCAGTCATGACCGCTCTCAAGCAGCAGGGCATCACGTTGAAGGTTCCTTACATGGCTGGTCTTTCTGACCCAGCCGTGATCAAGGCTGCCGGATCATCCCTGAACGGTGTCCTTGGTGCTACCTACGGTACAACTCCAGCAACACCCGTGACCATGGCAGCACGCCCAGGCGTGCGTACCTACGTCAAGGGTATGACTGCAGCGGGATTGAACGCCTATGGCGCATCACCTCCATTGGGTT